>JAYUIZ010000038.1:0-9975 GCA_043765595.1 Lysobacter sp.
GAAGCAATTTTTAGCCTCAAAGATCCACGCGTTGACGAAGACTACGCGCTCACCGGCCACCGGATGGCGCTCGGCATAATCGACCGCACCTTCCAGCCAGCGCGCGTATTCCACCGGATCGGCGTGGGCGAAGGCGTAACCCTTGCCGGGCTTGCGCGCTTCATTGTCCCAGCTCGGCGACACACCGCGGAACAGCGGATAGTCGGGCTGCGGCCACTGCAGCGCACTGTCGACCATCTCGCGGTAATCGACCACGTTGCCGCAGAAGTCGGGATTGACGATATCGAGCTGCGCATTGATCGGCTGCAGACCGCGCGCAACCTTATGCGGCGGAAATTCCAGCGCGGCGTCGAACCCGTAGGTGCCCGGATCGTCCACGTCGAACTGCACCATCGCCAGGAAGATCTCGCCCAGCCCCTGCGCACGGCAGTCCTCGCGCCACAGATCGAGGGTATGGCGGCAGTCGGGCAGCAGTGACGGCCGGTACACGATCACCAGCGGGCGGCCGTCAATGCGGATATAGCGCCGGTCGCGCAGATACGGCTGCAGATCGCGGATGAACGACAGGTCGTTGTCGTCGTTGTAGTTCTGGCCCAGCAGCACATCGCTGTCGTGGCCGTCCCAACGCCGGGTCCAGTTCTCGTTCGCCCAGCACAGACAGAATTCGATATCGATATCGGGATTGGCGATGAACTGGTCGACCGGGCGCTCCAGCAGGCGCCGGCCCGAGAACCAGTAATGATGGAAGCAGAAGCCATGCACGCCGTGCAGGCGCGCAAGCTCGGCCTGGCGGCGCATCACATCGACCAGGCGCAGATCGTAGAAACCGAGTTCGCCGGGCAGTTTCGGCTGCTCATGGCCGACGAACTGCGGCACCGCCTTGCTGACGTTGGTCCATTCAGTGAAGCCCCGGCCCCACCACGCGTCGTTTTCGGCGATGGGATGAAACTGCGGCAGATAGAACGCGATGGCTTTCGCGCGCACGGCGGCGGGCGGCGCATCGGCCGGGCGGGCGACGTAATGCGCGCTGCGCGGCGACCGCGCAAGCGCCAGCACGTCGTGCATCCAGCGCGCGGCGGCGTTCGGTTCGCCGTCGGCGGAGATTTCGGGATCGGGCAGCCGTGGCAGCGGCGCCGGCGGCACGTCGACCGCGACGAATCCGCGCTGCGCGCCGAAGGCGTACCAGCGCCGGTAGACGTTCGTATGTTTCAACACCGGCGCGAACGTGGTGAACAGCGCATTCTTGATGGTCAGCCGCGTGTCCCACGAGACCGGCATGCGCCGGTAGACGCTCTGCAGCGCGCGGCCGGCGATGGCGCGAAGCTGGCTCACGGCGATTTCCCCCGCAGCAGCGACGACAGCCAGCGCGCTGGACCGGTGACCTTCCAACTGGTGGAACGCAGCAGTTCCTCCAGTTGCGCGTGCCGCGCCGCCAGTTCGGCGTTGCGCGCGGCGAGCTGCGCGTGCAGGTCGGCCTGCGCCTGCGCCTGCGCATCAGCCTGCCGCCGGAGCGCCGAAGCCAATTCGGCTTCTGCCGCATGCCCGGCCTGTTCGGCAGCCAGCGCATCCCCTGCCCGCAGCATCGCCGCATCGAGCCCCTGCACGCGTTCGGCCAGCGTCGCCCGTGCGGTTTCAAGTGCATCCGCGTGATCGGCCAATGCCGCACGCTCAGTTTCAAGGACATCCACGCGCCCAAACAGCGCCACGCGCTCGGTTACAAGGGCATCCACGCGCCCGGCTAATGCCGCACGCTCGGTTTCGAGAGCATCGATGCGCCCGCCCAATGCCGTACGCTCGGTTTCCAGCGCGCCGTTGCGGGTCGTCATCGCCGCATGCTCGGCTTCGAGTCGACGCAGGGCTTCGCCAACCGCCGCCGCGTTCGATGCCTCCGCCTCCAGCGCATCGCGCCCTGTCTGCAGCTCCGCCTGCAGGGCGGCTTCGCGTCTTTGAAGGACCGCTTCGCGTTCTACAAGGGCCGCTTCCAGCTCGGCGACGCGCCCGGCCAGATATTCGTGCGCCGAGTGCGCGGCCGCCATCGACTGCTGTTCGTTGCGCAGCGCCTGGGCCAGACCGGCTTCGGCGGCGTCGGCGCGTTCGCTGGCGTAGATGCGTGCGCCGAGCGCGTCGAACAGACGCAGCACAGGCACTTCGGCATCGGTGCCGGACAGCGCGACGAGTTCGCGGAAACGATCGGGCGGCTGCGCACCGACCAGCAGCACGCCCAGACCGTGGGTGTGTTGGAACTCGAAACCGGGATAGCGCGTGCGCAGCTCATCCCACAGTTTCCACACGCCGAAATTGCGCTCGCGGACCATGGTGTCGTGGAACAGCACCACCGCGCGCTCAGACAGCTTGGGCAGCCACGATTCGAAATCGTGCATGACCGCTTCATGGGTGTGCAGGCCGTCGATATGCAGCAGATCAACCGAACCGTCGGCGAAATAGCTCAGCGCGTCGTCGAAGGTCATCCGCATCAGCTGCGAAAAACCGCTGTACGGCGCGTTGTGTCCGTTCAGCGCCGCGAAGACTTCATCGCCGTAGAAACCGGAGTGCTCGTCGCCCTGCCAGGTGTCCACCGCGTAGCATTTCGTCTCCAGTCCGCAGCGCGCCACCGCCTGGCAGAAGCCGAGATACGACGTGCCGTTGTGGCTGCCCAGCTCCACCAGGATGCGCGGACGCGCCTCCTCCACCGCCCAGAACGCGAACGGCAGATGGCCGATCCATGCGCTGGGCGGCACCAGCCGCGGCGCCATCGACATGCCGACATTGAGCGCGATCGTGGGTACGACGGAACTCATGCACGCACCTGCGCGCCCAGCGCGCGACGGGCGAACGCCAGCGCCAACCGCTGGCGCAGGCCAAGGTCCGCACCGCGGAATACGCCCACGGTATCGCCCCAGGGACCGCTGCCGGGATCAGGATGCGGCTCCCAGTCGGTGGTGACCTCGACCAGCTCGCAGCGGCCGAACTTCGCCAGCGCGCGGTAGCCGTCTGGATAGAACCGCCAGCAGTCCTGCGGATAGCGGTGTTCGGGGCCGCGCGATGGCGCGATCAGGAAGATCAGCCCGCGCGGCTTCAGCACCCGGATCATCTCCAGCCACGTCATCCAGAAATATTCGACATGCTCGAACGCCTGGCCCGAGACGATGACATCGACGCTGCGGCTGGCGAACGGAAACCGGTACGGCGAGGTCAACACCACGTCCACGCCCGGGCCTTTCTCCAGATCCACGCCGGTGTAGCGCCAGTTCGGACTGTCGAACAGGGTGCGATACGAACCGTTGACGTCGTAGGAGCCGATGTCGATCGCCTGGATCGCACGATCGCGATCGAGATATTTCGACACCAGTCGCTGCATGTGTTCGTAGGAGCTGACGTGCAAGGGAAACCTCGGGAAACGATGGGGTGCGGAATGACTGTTATCGAAAAGACGGGTACGGATTGAGACGATGGCGGCGGGCCTTCAGCCCCCGCCCGCCCCGACGGTCAGCGATACCGAACGGAACGGAATGCCGACCAGCCCGGCGGTCACGGTGGTGGGCGCCGACTCGAAGGCCAGAACATCGTAGACCCAGGCGGCCTGCACGTGCTCGACGTGCGAGCCATCGGCGACCGCCACATCCACCGTGTAACCCCCGCGCGGAAAATGCGGCATCCGGAACTCGAACACCGCCTCGACCCGCTCCCCGGCCGCGGCAGGCACCCCAGGCGCGTCGTCGCGCCAGGTGTGCTTGCCGATGATCTGCTGACCCAGGCGGTCCTTGATGAAGAAACCGATGATCGGGCTGGGCAGCGGACGCTCGGCCAGCGCCGATATCCGCAGGCGCACCAGCTCGCCGCCGCTGAACTGGCGCAGCGGCTGCCCGTCCAGGCCGAAAAAACCGACCGCGTCGATGCGCGCGCCACCATCGCCGAAGCCGGACCGGTCGGGATCGAAGGCGAACACCCGCAGGCGGCTGACGTCCAGCGACAGGTCGTCGCCATCGTCGTCGCGGCCAGGCACCGACACCGGGGTGGGAACCGTCGCGGCGCGCGCCGGCAACGGCGCATGGCCGTAGGTGCTGGCGAGATAGGCCTCGCAGACTGCCTTGGCCGGGCCGTCCATGCCGATGCGCCCGCCGTCCAGCCAGATCGCTCGATCACACAGATTGACGATGGCACTGGCATCGTGGCTGACGAACAACACCGTGCCGCGGGTCTGGAAATCGCGCAGGAAGCGGATGCATTTCTGGGCGAAGAACACGTCGCCGACCGACAGTGCCTCGTCGACCACCAGAATGTCGGCGTCGGCGTGTGCGATCACCGCAAAGGCGAGGCGCACATACATACCGCTGGAATAGGTCTTGACCGGCTGGTGGATGAAGTCGCCGATGTCGGCAAAGGCGACGATGGCGTCGTATTTCGCGGCGATTTCGTCCGCGTGCATGCCCAGAATCGCGCCGTTCATGAACACGTTCTCGCGGCCGGTGAACTCCGGGTTGAAGCCGCTGCCCAGTTCCAGCAGCGCGCCGATCCGGCCGGACACCGCGACGTGTCCGTGGGTGGGCGACAGGGTGCCGCAGATGGTCTGCAGCAGCGTGGATTTGCCCGAACCGTTGCGGCCGATGATGCCCACCGTCTCGCCGCGCGCCACCGAGAACGACACGTCGCGCAGCGCCCAGGATTCGCGGAAGAACCGCGTCGGCTCACGGCCGATCGCGCGCTGCAGGCGCGGAATCAGCGCCTGTTTCAGGCGATTCTCCGGACGCTCGTACAGTTGATAGCACTTGCCGATCCCGGCCACGACGATGGCCTGCTCGGCGGCCTGCTCGATGGTCTGATCGACGGCCTGCTCGGGAGCGGCCGGCGCGTGGGAGTGCTCAGAGGACATCGGCGAACCCCCGGCGCGATTTCTGGAACCACCAGTAGCCGAAGAACATGAACGCCAGAGCGATCGCGTAATAGCGCAGCATCGTCGTCGGGTCCGGCGCGGTGCCGGCGAACAGCGCCGCCCGGCTCTGCTCGATCACCACCGTCAGCGGATTCGCGTAGACCCAGGCGCGGTACTGCTCGGGCAGCGCGGCGAGCGGATAGAACACCGGTGCCAGGAACATCAGCACCGTGGCGAACACGCCGCTGAGCTGGGCGATATCGCGGATGAATACGCCCAGCGCCGCCAACAGCCACGCCACGCCCAGCGCAATGAAGCCCAGCGGCAGCAGGATCACCGGCAGCCACCACGCGGTGAGCGGCACCCAGCCTTCAGTAAGCCATTGGACGGCAAGCAGGATCAGCACGCTGACGATGGCGTGGAACGCTGCCGAGCCGACCAGACTCCAGACCAGCGTTTCCAGCGGAAACACCACTTTCTTGACGTAATTGGCGTTGCCGATGACCAGCGCGGGCGCCTTGGTGATGGCTTCGGCCAGCAGACCGTGGCAGATCACCCCGATGAACAGCAGCAGCGCGAAACGCGATTTGCTCTGGCCTTCCAGCATGCCCGGCCATTTCGCCTCGAATACCACCGAGAATACGAACGTATACACCGCCAGCATCAGGATCGGGTGCAGGAACGACCACGCCACACCCATCACCGAGCCGCGGTAACGCCCCAGGACTTCGCGCCGGATCAACTGACCGATCAGGCGCCGCTCGCGCCAGAACCCCGCGAACAGGCTGGACGGCCCGGCGGGGAACGGACGATGGGCGTCGATCAGACTGCCGCGACTCATTGCCCGAGCGCCCGCTCCAGGTCGTGACGCAGGTCGTCCAGCGACTCCACGCCCACGCTCAAACGCACCAGATCGTCGTGGATACCCAACACGGCGCGGCGTTCCACCGGCACCGAGGCGTGGGTCATCACCGCGGGATGGTTGACAAGGCTTTCCACGCCGCCGAGCGATTCGGCGAGGGTGAACAGATGGGTGCGTTCGCAGAAACGCTTGGCGCCTTCGAAGCCGCCCTTGACCCGGATCGAGACGATGCCGCCGAAGCCGTCCATCTGCCGCGCCGCCAGCGCGTGCTGCGGATGGTCTTTCAGGCCGGGGTAGATCACCTGTTCGATCGCCGGATGCGTGCGCAACCATTCGGCCAGCGCCTGCGCGTTCTCGCAGTGGGCTTTCATGCGCAGGTGCAAGGTCTTCAGGCCGCGCAGGGCGAGGAAGCTGTCGAACGGGCCCTGCACCGCGCCCACCGAGTTCTGCAGGAACGCCATCTGTTCGCCAAGCTCGGCGTTGTCGCCCACCACCGCCATGCCGCCGACCATGTCGGAATGGCCGTTGAGGTATTTGGTGGCCGAATGCATGACGATGTCGGCGCCGTACTCCAGCGGCCGCTGCAGGATCGGCGAGGCGAAGGTGTTGTCGACCACCATCAGCAGGCCGTGCTTCTTAGCGACCGCGCCAACCGCCTGCAGATCGACGATCTTGAGCATCGGGTTGGTCGGGGTTTCGACCCAGAGCATGCGGGTGTTCGGCCGGATCGCCGCTTCCAGCGCGGCGGCATCGGTCAGGTCGACGAAGCTGAAGTCGAGGCCGGCGGTGCGTCGGCGCACGCGCTCGAACAGACGGAAGGTGCCGCCGTAGACATCGTCCATGCAGATCACGTGGCTGCCGGTGTCCAGCAGTTCCAGAATCGTGGATGACGCGGCCAGACCCGAAGCGAAGGCGAAACCGCGACTGCCGCCTTCAAGGCCGGCAACGCAGCGCTCATAGGCGAAGCGGGTCGGGTTATGGGTGCGCGAATACTCGAAGCCCTGATGCACGCCCGGACTGCTCTGGGCGTAGGTGGAAGTGGCGTAGATCGGCGGCATCACCGCCCCGGTGGTGGGGTCAGGGGATTGGCCGGCGTGGATGGCCTTGGTGCCGAGGCCCCACGATGTTTCCTGCTGCTTGCGATCGTCACCCATGGCGGCCTCGTCGTTGTGTCTGGTCTGGTCATCGATATGTCATCGATGTGTTATCGATGCGGTTTCGCGCGCCCGGGTCATGCCCGGAACGGCGGTCTGTCGGTGCGGTCTGTCGAATCGGTGGCGGCGGTCCGCCCGGGTCACTTCCTGCGCAGGAAACCCTTGGGGTTCCAGGTTATGAGAAACGATTCCTTCGTCCGGTCGATCTCGAAATCCGGGTTCTCGGCGACGAAATCCTCGGCAGCCTCGAACGGTCCGGGATCCGGGCCGACGTCGAGGCCATGGTGGCAGATCGAGTCTTCGACAATGAAGTAAGCGCCCGGCAAGGTCAGCGGCGAATAGGCGCGCAGCACGTCGAGGGTGTTCTGGTAGGTGTGCGAGCTGTCCTCAATCACCAGCACGTCGGCACCTTCCGGAATCTGGCGCTTGATCTCGTCGGCCAGCGCGCAGGCATCGCCTTCGATGAACTGGATCCGCGGGTGCGCCTTGGCAGCCGGGTAGACATAAGCGTGGTCGATGTCGATCGCGATGATCCGGCCCTTGCCGATCAGGTCCAGCAGATGCGCCAGCGCCAGCGCGCTGCCGCCGTATTTGTTGCCGATTTCGATGATCACGTCCGGCGGACGCGCGGTCAGCATTTCCTGATAGACCCAGAAATCCAGCGGATTCTTCTGGGTGGGTACGCCAAAATAGGTGGTTCGACCGTCGATGATGCGTTTCTGCATGATCTCCAGCACATCGCCCAATGGCATTGCGGTACTGGATTCGAGGTAATGACTCATGTTGATCGGGTCCGAATCAGGGTTGCAGCGTCGCTGGGCACGAAAGCGCCAGCGGACCGGGTTGATGAGCCGGGGCCGAGAGAGCCGGAGCCGGACGCCGGGCAACCGCCAAGCCACCCCGTCGACCACCTTGCCGACGCCACCCAAGGCGGCATTCGCATCGTCCTGCGGCGAACGCCGTGAAAACGCGGCGATTGTAGCATCGCCCTCCCAGGCGCCTTCCGGACTACTGAACGCGCCGGCGCAGCCAGTTCAGCAAGTCGATCCGGGTGATCAGGCCGAGGAAACGGTCGTCATCCATCACGATGGCCACGTGGCCGCGGTCGAACATCGGCAGCAGCGCCTCCACCGGCGAACGCACGTCCAGCTTCTCGAGCTTGCTGACCATCGCCGTGGACACCGGGTCGCGGAACCGCGACTCGTCGCCGTAGACGTGCAACAGCACGTCGCTCTCGTCGAGGATGCCGACGATGGTCTCGCCGTCCATCACCGGCAGCTGCGAGATCTCGTAGAGCTTCATCCGCTGGTAGGCGGTGACCAGCAGATCGTTCGGGCCGACCACCACGGTATCGCGGCGGGTGTAGGGGCGCAGGATCAGGTCGCGCAGGTCGCCGTGCTGCTCGCGCTCCAGGAAACCGTTGTCCAGCATCCAGTAGTCGTTGTACTGCTTCGACAGGTACTTGTTGCCAGTGTCGCAGACGAACATCATCACGTTCTTCGCCACGGTCTGTTCGCGGCAGTATTTCAGCGCGGCGGTCAACAGGGTGCCCGTGGACGAGCCGCCCAGCACGCCTTCGCAGCGCAACAGTTCTCGCGCAGCCAGGAAGCTTTCCTTATCGGTGACCGCATAAGCCTTCTTGACCCGGCTGAAGTCGGAGATATCGGGCAGGAAGTCCTCGCCGATGCCCTCCACCATCCAACTCCCGGATTTCTCGTTGAGCCGGCCGTCGTTGATGTATTCGGCCAGGATCGATCCCACCGGATCGGCCAGCACCAGTTCGGTATGCGGCGAGTGCTCGGCAAAGCAGCGCGACAGGCCAGTCATGGTGCCGGAGCTGCCGCAGCCGAAAACGATGGCATCCAGGCCACCCACTTCGCTCATCTGCATCAGGATCTCCGGGCCGGTGACGTGTTCGTGCGCGGCCGGGTTGTCCGGATTACCGAATTGATTGATGAAATAAGCGCCCGGGGTCTCGCGGGCGATCCGTGCAGCCATGTCCTGATAGTAATCGGGGTGCCCCTTGGCCACATCCGAGCGGGTCAGCATCACCTCGGCGCCCATGGCCTTGAGGTTGAAGATCTTCTCGCGGCTCATCTTGTCGGGCACCACCAGCAGCAGGCGGTAGCCCTTCTGCTGGGCCACCAGGGCCAGGCCGATGCCGGTATTGCCAGCCGTACCTTCGACGAGCGTGGCGCCTGGCTTGATATCGCCGCGCTGCTCGGCGGCCTCGATCATGCGCAGGCCGATGCGGTCCTTGATCGAACCGCCCGGGTTCTGGCATTCCAACTTGAGATACAGCGTGCACAGACCGGTGTCGAGGCGCTGGGCGCGGACGATCGGGGTATCGGCGATCAGGTCCAGCACGGAGTCGCTGATGGCCGGCTTACGGGCGGCTTGCTCGCGGATCGCTTGCTCGCGCATCGCTTGCTCGCGCATCGCTTGATCGCGGATCGCTTGATCGTGGATCAGGGGATCGTTCGACGGGGAATTCGACATGCCGGCCCAGTTTGGATTGGAAGGCCCGGATTATCGCATCGTCGGCCGGGAAGGCGCGGCACTGCGGGAGCGACCAGATCGCACCGGGCCGGCGACCTACGACGACGAGGCCATACGCCCCGTCGTCGTCCAGACGCTGCGGCTCTCGCGTCAGTGGTGCAGCGCGTCGTACATCCGGGTCAGGCGATCCTTCGCAGCCAGCTTCTCGCGCTTCATCTCCACCAGCCGGATGTCGTTGATCGGCAGTACGCCGAGTTCGGCATCAAGCACCTGTTTGTCGAGCTCCTTGTGGCGGTAATACAGCTGGCGGAATTCGGCATTGGCCTTCATCAAGGCTTCGAGCTCGGTCTGGGGCTGCCCTTCAAACATGGATTCCTCCTCACAGGACGTTGTAAGACCCGGCCGACAGGCCGGATCGGGGGTGGGAACGTGGGGTATCGGAACGGCCGGGATCGCAGTCGATCCCGGAAACGGAAACGCCCCGACCTGAAACGGCACGGGGCGCTGCGGGGACGAGCCTCGAAACAATCACGCGGATGCTCCGAGCCGGAACATCCGCAAGCACTTTGCTCGCGGCGGCGTTGCTTGCG
>JAYUIZ010000039.1:0-9961 GCA_043765595.1 Lysobacter sp.
CGGTCACGGGCGCGAGATCCAGCAGGGAATAAGCAATCATCGGCATGGCGTTTCGGGGGGAACCCTGGATATGGGGGCCACCGCACCGATTGCCATGGACGATCGACCTGTCCACGACGCCTCGGGGCGCGTCCGGAGCGCGCGCAGGAAACCCCGCGTCAGATCTGCACCTGCGAGCCCAGTTCGACCAGACGATTGCCCGGAATGCGGAAAAAGCCGGTCGCAGATGCGGCGTTGCGATGCATCAGCGCGAACAGTTTGTCGCGCCACACCGGCATGCCGCGATGCGGGCTGGCGACGATGGTTTCGCGGCTGGCGAAGTACGTGGTGTCCATCGGGTCGAAATAGATGCCGCCCTTGTCGCAGCTGCGCATCAGCGCCAGCGGCACGTCGGGCGTTTCCATGAAGCCGAACTTGATCACCACGCGATAGAAATCGTTGCCGATGGCTTCGATCTTCAACCGTTTGTCCTTCGGCGCGTACGGCACGTTCAACGTATCGACGGTCAGCAACACGTTGCGCTCGTGCAGCACCTTGTTGTGTTTGAGATTGTGCATGAGCGCGTGCGGCACCACCGTCTTGTCGGCGGTCAGGAACACCGCCGTGCCCGGCACCCGCACCGGCGGGGCCAGCATCAGCCCGGGCAGGAACGTCTCGAGCTGGATGCCTTCCTTGCGGATTTCGGCATGCAGCAGTTCGCGGCCGCGGCGCCAAGTGCGCATCATGGTGAATGCGCCGATACCGATAAACAGCGGCACCCACGCACCAATGCCGGAGAGCAACTTCGCGCCGTTGGCAAAGAGGAACGCCACATCGATCAACAAAAATATCCCGCACAGCGGCAGCACCCACTTCCGGGTGTCAGGCCAGCGCGTGTACGCGACGATCGCCAGCAGCAGCGTATCGATCAGCATGGTGCCAGTGACCGACAGGCCATAGGCTGTGGCCAGCGCGCTTGAACTGCGAAACGCGAAGACCAGCAGAATCACTGCGGCCAGCAGCATCCAGTTGATCGACGGGACGTAGATCTGACCCATCGTGTCTTTGGAGGTGTACTTGATCGCCAATCGCGGCAGGTAGCCCAACTGGATCGCTTGGCGTGCGACCGAAAACGCACCGGTGATGACCGCCTGCGAAGCAACCGCTGCAGCCACTGTCGCAAGCACCAGCATCGGGATCTGCGCCCACTCCGGGATCGACATATAAAACGGATTGGCAACGGCCTTGGGATTGACCAACAACACCGCGCCTTGACCAAAATAATTCAGCACCAGCGCCGGCAGCACGAAGCCGAACCAGCCCCAGCGGATCGGCTTCTTGCCGAAATGGCCCAGGTCCGCGTACAACGCCTCGCCACCGGTGACGGTCAGCACCACTGCGCCCAGAATCAGCACCGCATGCCAGTTGTGGGTCGCAAAAAAATTCCACGCCCAGTACGGGTTCATCGCCCTGAGCACGATCGGGTTCTGGACGATGTTGTAGACGCCGAACGCGGCAATCACCACGAACCACGTGATCATGATCGGACCGAAGGCCTTGCCCACTTTCGCAGTGCCGAATCGTTGCACCGTGAACAGCAGAATCAGGATCACCAGGCTGATCGGCACCACCCATTTGGTGAACACCGGCGAGATCACTTCCAGGCCCTCGACCGCGCCCAGCACCGTGATGGGCGGAGTAATCATGCCGTCGCCGAAAAAAAGTGCCGCGCCGAAGATGCCGAGAATGCCGACCGTATAACTCATCCGCGAACCGGGCTTGAGGCTGCGCTGCGCCAGCGCGGTGAGCGCCATGATGCCGCCCTCGCCCTCGTTGTCGGCGCGCATGATCACAATCACGTACTTCAGCGTGACCACCAGCAGCAACGACCAGAAGCCCAGCGACAGCAGCCCCTTCACGGTCGCCGCGTCGGGCGTCAGCCCGAAATGCGGGTGAAACATTTCCTTGATGGTGTACAGCGGGCTGGTGCCGATATCGCCGAACACAACGCCGACCGCGCCTGCAACCAGCGCGACCATGCCGGCCGATGCGTGGCTGCCGTGGGGCTGTGGAGAATCATTGGACTGGGAAGCGCTCATCGGAGGGAATGCCTGTGAAGGCTCTCGGTATGTGGAATCGCGAGGAACATCATCGAGAAAATCAGCGCAGCGCCGACTGCAGCGCTTTGCGGATGATGGTGGCGGCATCGTCGCCGGCCGCGGTGGCGTCGCGCGCCATACGCACGGCCTCCGCCGGTTTGTAGCCCAACTGCTGCAGCGCGCTGGTGGCTTCGGACTGCGCATCGGCTCCGATCCCGACCGCGCCGCCGGTAACGACGCCATCGCCGTACAGACCCGACGTGCGATCACGCAGTTCCACCACCATGCGCTCGGCGGTCTTTTTGCCGATGCCGGGAATGCGGGTGAGCGCGGTCACATCGCCGATCTGGATCAGCCGCGCAAATTCGTCGACGCTGGCGCCCGACAGCACCGCCAGCGCGATCTTCGCGCCGATGCCGCTGACTTTCTGCACGTCGCGGAACAACCGGCGCTCGGCATCGCGCAGGAAGCCGTACAGCGACACGCTGTCTTCCTTCTGCGCGTAGTGGGTGAACAGCGCCACTTCGCGACCGACTTCGGGCAGGTCGTAGAAGGTGCTCATCGGCGCTTCGAGTTCGTAGCCGACGCCATGGACGTCGATCACCAGCCAGGGCGGCTGCTTGTGGATGAGCGTGCCTTTGAGACGACCGATCACTGGATGCTCCTCCGGAACGATGCTTTCTCCCTTTCAAAAAGGGGGATTGAGGGGGATTTGCTCTGGCTTTTGCTCTGCGCTGGCGCGAAAAGCAAATCCCCCCTGCCCCCCTTTTTCAAAGGGGGGGACAGCGAGCATTCGCAAAGGGAGGCGACAACGCTGTGCTTCGCAGCGCGACACTTCGCAGCGAGATGCTTCGCAGCGCAGCGTTCCGCAGCCCGGTTCTCCCCTTTTGAAAAAGGGGGATCAAGGGGGATTTGCTCTGCTGTTCCACGAAAAGCAAATCCCCCCTGCCCCCCTTTTTCAAAGCGGGAGAAGAGCAAGCACGTCATCCGTATATCGCTCATCGACTCACTTCCTCCACGCCTGACGCGCGTTCACGCCCAGGCGCAGCGCGGTGGCGCGCACATGGGCGTGGGTGATAGCGACGGCAAGCGCATCGGCGGCGTCGGCCTGCAGCTTGCCTTTGAGGTTGAGCATCAGCCCGACCATGTGTTGGATCTGCGCCTTGTCGGCGCCGCCGGTGCCCACCACAGCGAGCTTCACTTCCGTCGCCGCGTATTCGTGGACCGGCAAGTCACGCTGGACCACGGCGCAGATCGCCGCGCCGCGGGCGTGGCCGAGTTTGAGCGCGGAATCGGGATTGCGGGCCATGAATACCTTCTCGATCGCCACCTCGTCGGGGCGATGGGCGTCGATGATATCGGCCAGACTTTGGAGCAAACGCTTCAATCTCAGCGGAAAATGGTCGCGCACGTCCTCGTCGGCCACCAGCAGGTTGATTGGCGCATGAAAAACATGCGTGACCCTGCCGCCGGCGTCGACATCAATGATGCCCACACCGGTACGCTGCGAACCGGGATCGATGCCGAGGATACGAGTCACTGCTTTGCGCTCGGCGGCTGCGCTCAGGCGTACGCGTCGGCGCCGAGTTCGGCGTTGGAATAGACGCTTTGAACATCGTCGAGGTCTTCCAGCCAGCGCAGCAATTTCACTACCTGCTGCGCGGTGTCGCCGGAAACAGCGATATCGTTGTCGGCGCGGTACGCCACTTCGGCGATGTCGGGCGCAAGGCCGGCAGCTTCCATCGCGGCTTTCACCGCGGCGAAGGCATCCGGCGCGGTGAGCACGTCGATCGCACCGTCGTCGGGATAGACCATCACGTCGTCGGCACCGGCGTCGATCGCGGCTTCAGTAACCTTGTCTTCGTCGGCGCCGGCAGCAAACGACAGCACGCCGAGCTTCTTGAACATGAAGGACACCGAGCCTTCGGTGCCGAGATTGCCGCCCAGCTTGCTGAAGGCGTGGCGCACGTCGGCGACGGTGCGGACCTTATTGTCGGTGAGGCAGTCGACAATCACCGCGACGCCGCCGGGGGCGTAGCCCTCATAGCGCACTTCCTCGTATTCAACCCCTTCAAGTTCACCGGTGGCCTTCTTGATTGCGCGCTCGATCACATCCTTGGACATGTTGCCCGCGAGGCCTTTATCGATCGCGGTGCGCAGGCGCGGATTAGTGGCCGTATCGCCGCCGCCGGCGCGGGCAGCGACGCCGATCTCACGGATGATCTTGGTGAAGATCTTGCCGCGCTGCGCGTCGACCGCGTTCTTGCGCGCCTCGATGGAAGGACCTCTACCCATGAATGTCAGGAACCTGTACGAATGCCAAGCGGGCGATTTTACCCCTAACCCGCGGCCGCTGCGGTGGGTTGAACCGCGAATCGTCCTTCGTGCAGAAAGCGGGCCGTCTGCCGGGCCGCATCGGCGGACAGGACCAGGCCGCTGTGGCTGGCGGGGACGATGCAATGATCAGCCAGCCCAGGCAGCCGGGTCTCGGCCACGCTCACGGTGCCGTCGGACTCGCCGTCCATACGCGCGAACCAGCCGCCGACCCCGCGAGAGACGTTGCCGGCCACCATGCCGACCGCTGCCGGACCCGGCCACGGCGCGCAGCCGGTTTGCAGCAGACCGCGGCTGCGGCCCAGCACCAGCGACAGCGGCGCGCGGCCGCCGATGGCCGTAGCCACGCCACTGCCGCACAGGGGCGACCCCAGGCAGACCACCCGGCGCACCGGCAGGTCCGGCGCCCGGCGCAGGGCTTCCAGGATGACCAGCCCGCCCAGACTGTGGCCGACCAGCAATTCCACGGGACTGCGGCGCAGCCGCGCGATCAGCCGGTCGCCGGCCCGTTCCGGGTCGCGCCACACGCTGTCGTAGCCGAACAGTTCCGGCGCCAAGCCCTCGCGGCGCAGGCGCATCGCGAAAGGCGCCAGCCACAGCTTGGCGTTCCAGATGCCGTGGACCAGCAGGACGCGAGGCGGCGTGCGATCGAGAGGCATTCAGCTGTTGCCTGCATGGCGGCGCAGGATGAATTCGTGATCCAAGGTGTTGCCGACCGGGAACAAGTACTCGCCAACCTTCTCGAATCCATAGCGGCCGTAGAACCGCTGCGCGCCCAGATTGTCGCTCCAGACTCCTATCCACAGGGTGCGCGGGCCGTCGCGCTCCAGCCAGTCCAGTACGGCCTGGAACAGCTTGCTTCCCCAGCCGCCGTTGTGCGCTTCCTGCAGGATGTAGAGCCGTTTCAATTCGCCGTCGCCCTCGGCCATGTCGGGATGCGGCAGGCCGGCCGGTCCGGCGACTGCGTGACCGAGCGCCTCGCCCCTTTGGCCATGCTCAGGGCAGGCTTCGCGCTCCAGCAGCCAGATCGCGTAGCTGTCGTCGGCCAACAGCGCGCGATGCGCGTCCAACGAATAGCTGTTGTCGAGGAAGTACGCGAGATCTTCCGGCGGATACAGATGGCCGAAGGTCTCGGTGAAATTGCGCCGGGTGATGTCGACGACGCGTTCGGCGTCGGCGGGGGTGGCGCGGCGGATGGTGAAACTCATCGCAAAGACCTCATGCGTGTTTGCGTAGAGCGGAGCAAAGCTCCGCTGCGCCGTCTTCGGAAATAATGGCAGCGGAGCTTCGCTGCGCCGTCTCCGGAAATAATGGCAGCGGAGCTTCGCTCCGCTTTACGGATATGGTTCAGGCCTTCGGCGGACGCACCTGCACGTGGACTTCAGCCAGCTGCGCGTCCGGAATCGGCGACGGCGCGCCGGTCATCAAGCACTGCGCGGTGGTGGTCTTCGGGAACGCGATCACATCGCGAATCGATTCGGTGCCGGCCATCAGCGCGGCGATGCGGTCGATGCCGAAGGCGATGCCGCCGTGCGGCGGCGCGCCGTACTTCAACGCGTCCAGCAGGAAGCCGAACTTCAGCTCGGCTTCTTCGCGGCCGATGCCCAGCAGGTCGAACACCGCCGACTGCATCGACGAACGATGGATGCGGATCGAACCGCCGCCGATCTCGTTGCCGTTGAGCACCATGTCGTAGCCGCGCGACACCGCGGTCTTGGCGTTCGCGCGCAGGTCGGCTTCGTCGTCGACCGCCGGCGCGGTGAAGGGATGATGCAGGGCGACGTAGCGCTGGGCGTCCTCATCCCATTCGAACATCGGAAAGTCCGTGACCCACAGCGGCGCCCAGCCGGCTTCAACCAGATTCAGATCCTTGCCGAGTTTCAGGCGCAGTGCGCCCATGAAATCGCTGGCCGTCCTGTACGTGGCCGCGCCGAAGAAAATCGCGTCGCCGCTCTGTGCGCCGGTGGCCTGCACGATGGCGGCGAGCGTGGCGTCGTCGAGGAATTTGGCGATTGGCGAGTTGATGCCGTCGCGGCCCTTGGCGGCGTCTTCGATCTTCATCCACGCCACGCCCTTGGCGCCGTACTTGGCGGCGTGCGCGCCCAGGTCGTCAATCTGTTTGCGCGATATCCCAACTCCGCCCGGGGCGCGCAGTGCGACTACGCGGCCGTCGTCATGGTTCGCCCAGTCGGTAAACACCTTGAATTCGCAGGTCTTCACCAGTTCGGCGATGTCGGTGAATTCCATCGGGTTGCGCAGGTCCGGCTTGTCCGAGCCGTAGCGACGAATCGCCTCAGCGTAAGTGATGCGCGGGAACTCGCCGAGTTCCACATTCATCGCTTCACGGAAGACTTCGCAGATCATCGATTCGGTCGCGTCCTGCACATCGCGCTCGCCCACCCACGCGAATTCCATGTCGAGCTGGGTGAATTCGAGCTGGCGGTCGGCGCGCAGCGCTTCGTCGCGGAAACAGCGCGCGATCTGGTAGTAACGGTCGAAGCCGGCCACCATCAGGATCTGCTTGAACAACTGCGGCGACTGCGGCAGCGCGTAGAACTCGCCCGGATGCATGCGCGCCGGCACCAGGAAATCGCGCGCGCCTTCGGGCGTGGCCTTGGTGAGGATCGGGGTTTCGATGTCCTGGAAGCCGCGCGCGTCCAGCCAGCGGCGCAGCGCCTGCACCAGGCGGATGCGGGTGCGCATCATCTGCTGCATCTCGGGGCGGCGCAGGTCGAGGTAGCGATAGGTCAGGCGGGTTTCTTCGCCAGCGTTCTCGTGGGCGTGGAACGGCAGCGGCTCGGCCTTGTTCATGATCTCGATCGCGGTCGGCACGATCTCGACCTTGCCGGTTTTGATCTTCTCGTTCACCGCGTGGCGCGCGCGGACGGTGCCGGTGACGCGCAGGCAGTCTTCGTTGCCGAGGCCGCTGGCGACTTTGAACAGCGCGATCTGGTCGCTTTCCACCAGCACCTGGACGATGCCCTCATGGTCGCGGAGATCGACGAACACCTGATGGCTCTGGACGCGGGCGGTGTTGACCCAGCCGCAAATCGAGACGGTCTGGCCGATCAGCGTCTCGTCGATGAGGCCGCAGAAGTGGGTACGCATGGGGGAGACTCCGGGTGTAGGATCGTCCGGCGCTTGCCGGTCAGTCGTGCATTTTAGCGGTTGCGGCGGCCGAACGCGGCTCCGGCGGCCCTGTTCTGCCAACATGTCGCGGTGACGATGCACGTCGTCCACTCCCAGTCCAAGCATGGAGACCTAAATGAAACGCCTGACGATGCTGCTGTCCCCGCTGATGCTCGCCGCCGCCCTGTCCGGACTGGCGACCACCGCGCCGTCCGCACATGCGCAGGACGTGGGCGCCCGCGCATATGCGCCGGAACGCCTGTGGGAAATGCCGGTGGCCGACCAGCGCCGGGTGATCGGGCTGGAGTACACCGAGCAGTCCAACGGCGGCATCATTCCCGACGACCAGATGCGCTTCTATCTGGATCAGATCAAATTCTCGCGCTGGACTTTCAGCCAGGTGAAGAACGACATCGGCCAGTCGCTGGCCGGCGGCGGCAGCAACCCCAATCCGGGCGGCAACAGCATCCGCTGCGAAAGCCGCGACAGCCGCCAGGTCACCTGCAATACGCCATGGCAGCGCCGTTCCGTACTAACCCGCCAGCTGTCCGACACCCGCTGCGTGCAGAGCCAGAACTGGTCGAGCACGCCGGGCACGGTCTGGGTCAGCGGCGGCTGCCGCGCCGAGTTCGCGTCCGCCCAGGGCGACGCGGGCGGCCCGGCCACCGAGCTGCAGTGCGAGAGCACCGATGGCCGCTACAAGCAGTGCGGAACGGGTCTTTACGGCACGCCTCGTCTGGTCCGTCAATTGTCCGATACCGCCTGCCGCTACAACTTCACCTTCGGCCTGCGCAACGGCGCGGTCTGGGTGGACAAGGGCTGCCGCGGCATCTTTCGCGTCGAGGACAACAGCGACAACGCCACCTATAGCGTCACCTGCAACAGCAGCGATGGCAAATACAAGACCTGCGCATGGGATCACACCCGCGGGACGCCGGTACTGCTGCAGACGCTCTCCGATCGTCGCTGCACCCAGGGCTATTCCTGGGGCTACAACCGCCGCGCCTCGCTCTGGGTGAACCACGGCTGCCGCGCACGCTTCGGCGTGCGTTGAGTCGGCCATCCGGCTTCGGCGTGCGCGGAGTCGCCGTCGGCACCCATCCACCGTATTCATTACATCCATCCAACGAGCCCCACAATGCCCACCATCCGCACCCTCAGCCTGCTCCTGATCGCACTCGCCGCCTGGTCGGCCGCGCCCAGCGCCCACGCCCAGTTCGGCGATAAAGACAGCGTCCGCTGCGAAAGCAAGGACACCCGACGCGAAACCTGCGAAACCCCATGGCCCGGCCAGACCCGGCTGACCCGACAGCTGTCGGACACCGCCTGCGTCCAGGGAAAGAACTGGGGCGCGACTCCGGGCAAAGTGTGGGTGGAGCGCGGCTGCCGCGCCGAGTTCGGCCCGCAGTACAGCGGCCAGGAAGTGCGCTGCGAGAGCGGCGACGGCGGCTACAAGGCCTGCGGCAAGAACCTGTACGGCAACGCCGACCTGATCCGCCAGCTCTCCGACACCCCGTGTCGCGAAGGCGTCAGCTGGGGTACGCGCGGCGGCTCGGTCTGGGTGGACAAGGGTTGCCGCGGCGTGTTCCGCATCGGCGAAAGCGGCGGCCGCTACAGCACCACCTGCGCCAGCGAGAATGGCCGTCGCCAGACCTGCGTTTGGGACAGCAAGCGCGGCAAGCCGGCGCTGCTGGAAGCCCTGTCCAAGTCGCCCTGCGTTCAAGGCCGTTCGTGGGGCTACGACAAGAAACAGGGGCTGTGGGTGGATGAAGGCTGCCGCGGCCGGTTCGGCCTGCGCTGATCAGGTGTCCGGACACGTCAAGCGATAACGCCGCCGCAGGGGCTGATGCCTGTCGGTGAATGCTTGGCAGTCAGTCGAGGCTGACGGGCTTGCCTCTCATCCGGCCTTCGGCCACCTTCTCCCCGCGATGCGGGGAGAAGGGAAAAACGAGTGACCTCCCCGCGATGCGGGGAAAAAGGAAAAACGAGTGACCTCCCCGCGATGCGGGGAGAAGAAAAGCGACAGGCACTCTCTGCGATGCAGGAAGAGGAATGTCGATCAGCACGCCCCGCGAACGGCGAGAAGCAGAAGCAAGCACCACATCCGCTTTCCATCTCCCTGAAACACATCTGCTTTTCCATCTCGCCGACTCGCAGACAGCACCATGATGTCCTTCTGCCCGCATCGCGGGGAGAAGGTGTCCGAAGGGTGGATGAGGGGCGCTGCTGAGATCAATGGCCCCACGGCGCAGGCGGCAGCGGCAGCGGCCGGCTCAGGTCGAATTCGACCTGGAACAAGCGCCCATTCGGTCGCGACAGCTCGTACAGGAAACGGCGGCCGGGCTCGATCTCCATCGCCCAGGTGTTGGTCACCGAGGCGGTGAGGCCGTTGGCGTTGAAGTTGACGATGGATTCGGCAT
>JAYUIZ010000040.1:0-3288 GCA_043765595.1 Lysobacter sp.
TGCCCCGACCAGACAAACCGTTCGCCTGCTTCAGGCAGCAGCGTCTCCACTTCGACAGCGCGCGGCGACGGCGACGAGACGATCGCACTCTTGGGCGCATGCGGCAGCAATACGTCGCGGGTTTCATCCAGATTGCCCAGGGTTGCCGACAAGCCCCACAAGCGAAGCGTCGGCGATAGTGCGCGCAGCCTCGCCAGCCCCAATTGCAGCAGCACGCCGCGCTTGTTGCCGACCAGTTCGTGCCATTCGTCGACGATCACGGCGTGCAGCTGCGCGAAGTTTTCGCTCGCCTCGGGATATGACAGCAGCAGGGCGAGCGACTCGGGCGTGGTCACCAGCACCTCGACGTTGCCGCTCCTGGCCAGACGCTTGTCGCGGGCGCCAGCGTCGCCGGTACGCAGCGCGATCTGCCAATCCAGGCCCAGGTCGTCGATGGGTTCGCGCAGCGCGCGCAGGGTGTCCACCGCCAGCGCACGCAGCGGCGTGATCCACAGCACGGTCAGGCGTCGCTGTTTCTGTGGTTTTTTGCGCGCGCCGGGCACGGATTTTTTCGTTGCGGCACTTCGACGCGATGCGAGTCGCTGCATTTTTTGCTGCAGCCGCAGCGCTTCGATCAAAGGCCCGCCGATCGCCGCCAGCGTCTTGCCGCTGCCGGTGGGCGTGTGCACCAGTCCCGATTCGCCTGCTGCGTAGCGTCGCCACACGTCGCGCTGGAAGCGTGCGGGCATCCATCCGCGCGATTTGAACCATGCGCCAAGTGCGTTGGCCGCAGTCGTCCTGTCTGCTGGCGGAAGAGCACCGCCGCTCACTGCGCCAGCGCCTGCAGGGTTTCGAGACGATCCGCCTCTGCCGCCGGCTTGTCGTGGCGCCAGCGCAGGATGCGCGGAAAGCGCACCGCGATTCCGGATTTGTGGCGGCTGCTGCGGTTCACGCCTTCGAACCCCAGTTCGAAGACCTGATGCGCACGCACTGAACGTACCGGCCCGAAGCGTTCGAGCGTGTTCGCACGGATCCATTTGTCCAATGCGAGAATTTCCTTGTCGTCCAGACCCGAATAGGCTTTCGCGACGGGCACCAGCGCATCGCCGTCCCAGACGGCGAAGGTGTAGTCGGTGTACAGCGTGCTGCGTCGGCCGTGGCCGGACTGGGCGTAGATCATCACTGCGTCGATGGTCAGCGGATCGACCTTCCATTTCCACCAGTCTCCGCGCCGACGCCCGGATTGATATGGCGACGACAGGCGTTTGAGCATCAGCCCTTCAACGCCGCGTGCACGCGCTTCCAGGCGCAGGCGTGCAGCGGATGTCCAGTCGCCGGCAGCAAGCGTCGGTGAAAGACGGATCCGCTGGTCGGCGCGTTCGCTCAACAGCGCTTCCAACGCCGCGCGTCGTTCCACGAGCGGGCGCAGCCGCCAGTCTTCGCCCTCCAGTTCCAGCAGATCGTAGGCCAACATGCGCGCCGGCGTGTCCGCAAGCGTTTTCGGCCCCGGCTTGCGGCGCTGGATGCGCGTCTGCAAGGCGGTAAACGGCATCGGCGCATCGCCATCGCGCCAAGCCAGTAGTTCGCCGTCGATCACGCAGTCGCGGGGCAGGGCGGCGATGGCGGTTTCGATTTCCGGGAAACGACCGTCCAGTCGTTCTTCGCCCCGCGACCAGAGCGCGATCTCGCCTTCGCGGCGAATCGACTGCAGCCGAATACCGTCCCACTTCCATTCCAGCGCCCAATCCTCGATCCCGCCGAGCGTGTCGACATCCGCTTCGAGAGGAGAAGCGAGAAAGAACGGGTAGGGCTGCTGGCGGTCGCTCTCCAGCGCATCGGGGTTCAACAGATTGGCGAGAAAGGAAGGCGTGGGCGTCCAAGCGCCGAGCATGCGCTGGGCGATTCGCGCGATATCGATTCCAGACATCTCCGCTAGCGCTTGCTGAACCAGACGCTGCGACACGCCCACGCGCAGCGCACCGGTCAGCAGTTTGTTGAACAGCAGGCGCTCATCGAAACGAAGCGTTCGCCATGCGTCGACGATGGTCGAACGCCGCAGCTCGACCGGTGTCCCGGCCAGGGGCAGTAATCGCGTCTCGATCCAGTCGGACAGCGACAGCGCCTCGGCGTGCTCATTCTCATGATCGTCCAGCAGCAATGCGAGGGTCTCGGCGAGGTCGCCGACCTGGTCGTAACTGTCTTCGACCAACCAATCCGGATTGCCGCTTTCCTCTGCCACCCATTGCCGCAGCTCGCGCGTATCGGCGATCTTGCCGGCTTTGCCGCCGCTGATCTTGCCGCCCGACAGCAGCCACAGCGCCCACGCGGCGTCGCGCGGCGGCGCCTCGCGGAAATAGCCGACCAGTGCGGCGCGCTTGTCCAGCGTCGCGGTACTGCGATCCAGGACCCGATAGAGCGCAGCGAATAATTTCATGCGTCGTCGTCGCCGAACTGCGTCGAAAACGCTTCCGCGGCGATGCCCTGTTCGTTGAGCACGCGGATCAACGCGTCGGTGTTGCCGTGGGTCGCGATCACGCGCGAAGCGCCGGTCGCAGTAATCGTCCGCAACAGGTCCGGCCAGTCGGCGTGGTCGGAAATCACGAAGCCGCGGTCGTAGCTGCGCCGCCGCCGGTTGCCGCGCAGCCGCATCCAGCCGGAGGCGAACCCCAGCTGCGCGCGCTTGAACCGCCGCAGCCACGGGCTGCCCGCGGCGGACGGCGGCGCAAGGATCAGTTGGCCCGCGAAGTCCGAGCCCGCAGCCGAATCCGCGACCGGCCGCGTCTCCAGCATCGCGATGCCTTGTGTGCGGTAGACATCGACGCCGGCGGCGATCGCGCCGTGTACGAATGCGGGCTGATCGGTGAGGGCGCCCAGTTCGGCAAGCACGCGCTGCGCCTTGCCCAGCGCGTAGCACAGCAGCACAGCAGCATCGCCTTCACGCGCACAGTGATCGCGCCATTCGAGGATCTCGCGCGCCACATCAGCGGTCGCCGGCCAGCGGTAGATGGGCAGGCCGAAGGTCGCTTCGGTGATGAAGGTGTCGCAAGGCACGACTTCGAACGCCGCGCAGGTCGAATCCGGCTGGCGCTTGTAATCGCCCGACGCCACCCAGACCTGGCCGTCCACTTCAACGCGCACCTGCGCCGAACCCAACACGTGCCCGGCCGAATGCAACGACACCGTCGCGCCTCCCAGCACGAAGCGCTCGCCATACTCGTAGGCGTGAAAGCGCTGTTCTCCGAGACGCCATTGCAGGATAGGCAGACCTGCCCGGGTGCCGTGATATTCGCCCATACCGCCGCGCGCATG
>JAYUIZ010000041.1:0-1126 GCA_043765595.1 Lysobacter sp.
GCGAACTCGCCACTGCGGAACGCACGCTGCAGCTGCGCGAACGCCAGGCGACGCAGGCGCGAGTATTGCTGGCGCGCATCCGCCCGCTGCAGCGCGAGAAGATCGTCAGCGACGTGCAGATCGCGCAGTACGAAACCGACGCCACCGAAGCGGACACCGCCGCCGAGGATGCGCGCCAGACGCGCTCGCAGACGCAGCGCCGGCTGGCAGACGCCGAAGCCGCTGTCTCGACGCTGGATTCGACATCGACCCTGCGCCGCAACGATCTGCAGCGCCGGCTGGCCGATCTGTCGCAGGTCGCCGCGCGCAACGCGGCCGACGGGGGTGCGCTGGTGCGCGCGCCGAAGCGCGGCGTGGTGTCAGGGCTGGCGGTCGACGCCGGGCAGTCGGTAACACGGGGACAAAGGTTGCTGTCGCTGATTCCGGAAGGCTCAGTGCTGCACGCCGAACTGTGGGCGCCCAGCGACGCCATCGGCGAACTGGCACCGGGCACGCGCGTGGCGCTGCGCTATCGCGCGTTTCCGTTCCGCCGCTACGGTGTGCAGTCGGGGCGCGTGCTCTCGGTCTCGCGCTCGGCGCTGTCGCCCGAGGAAATTTTGCGCCGCAACGGCATGAAAACGGATGCGCCGGCCTATCGCGTGCTGGTGGCGCTGGATCCGCAGACCGACCGCAGCAACGGCCGCGCGCTGCCGCTGCGCGCCAGCATGACCCTGGAGGCGGATCTGCTGCTGGAGCGCCGCCGCTTGTATGAATATGTGTTCTTTCCTGCAGCAAGAACAACCACCGGCAACAGCGACGGTAGCGGCGCATGAGCGGCTTTTCGCGGCGCGCGCGCAGCGGCGAACTGCCGGTGATCCATCAGAACGAGATCGCCGAATGCGGGCTGGCCTGTCTCGCGATGGTCTCGGCGTATCACGGCCACGATGTCGACATGGCAGGCATGCGCCGACGGTTCGCAGTGTCGATCCGCGGCGCCACGCTGGCGCGGCTGATCGCCATCGCCGACCGCCTGGATCTGGCCGCGCGTCCGCTGCGCGCGGAGCCCGAACACCTGGCCGATCTGCGCACGCCCTGCATCCTGCACTGGGACATGAATCATTTCGTGGTGCTCAAGCGCGTCGCCCGC
>JAYUIZ010000042.1:0-3287 GCA_043765595.1 Lysobacter sp.
GAAGGTGCTGGCGCACGCAGAAACCGACCGTGTGCTGGGCATGCATCTGGTCGGCGCAAACGTGTCGGAGCTCGTCCACGAAGGCGTGCTGACCATGGAATTCAGCGGCTCCGCCGACGACCTCGCGCGGATCTGCCACGCCCATCCGTCAATGTCCGAGGCGGTGCACGACGCGGCGATGGCGGTGCATAAACGCGCGATCCACAAGGCCAATTGACGACAGGATGTCGTCATCCTGAGCAGCACATGGATGTGCATGCGAAGGATCTTCTTCCCAACGACAGGACGCTGTCATAAGCATGTCGTCATCCCCGGATCAGGTCCGGGGCAGGCACTGAGCAGCACATGGATGTGTATGCGAAGGATCCGCTTCCCCGGGCTGAGCGAAAGACCGGACTCGTCGCTTCGCACGAAACGACAGCAATGGCGCACCTCGGTGCGCCGTTTTGCTTTTCTGCAATCTCACCGGACTATTCAATGAAATCGATCTGCGTCTACTGCGGCTCCAATGCCGGCAACAAACCCGTCTACGCCGAACGCGCGCAAGCGCTGGGCGCGCGCATCGCGGCCGACGGCCTGCAGCTGGTCTACGGCGGCGGCAACGTCGGACTGATGGGCATCGTCGCCGACGCCGTACTCGCCCACGGCGGTGAAGTGATCGGCGTGATCCCGGAACAACTTGTGCAGTGGGAAGTCGCGCACAAGGGCGTGACCCGGCTGGAAGTGGTCGCCAACATGCATGAGCGCAAAGCGCGGATGTTCGACTTGGCCGATGCCTTCGTCGCCCTGCCAGGCGGCTTCGGCACGCTGGACGAAATGTTCGAGATGCTGACTTGGCGCCAGCTCGGCCTCGGCAAGAAGCCCTGCGCGTTTCTGGATGTCGACGGCTTCTACACTCCGCTGATCGGCATGATCGACCGCATGGTCGAAGAACGTTTCCTGCACGCCGAACAGCGCCACGACCTGTGGCACGGCGAGGATATCGACACCTTGTTCGCCTGGATGCACGGCTATGTTCCCGCACAGGCGGAAAAGTGGCTGGATGAGAAGAAGCGGCGGGAGTTGCGTTGACGATGTCTGCATCGTAATCAGCGGGTGCTTGGATACGGACATCGATCATGACCCTTTCCGGTCTCGTGCTGCTTGTCGTGATTGCCACGTTGGGCTACCGCATGTCGGCGGATCGCGAAAGATCCCCGCAAAGGAAGGCGGAGACTCTTTACAACATCTCGTTCGAACGGAGCGGCTGTTATGGCCCATGCCCCATCTACGTCCTGCTTGTGGACGCAAAACGCCGTACGCGCCTGTCGATGTCGGGTTTCGTCGAAGACGAGGCGAGCGACTATGACAGTCTGCCGATCGTGTACGAATGGACGCTGCCAGCAGATCGCCACACAGCTATCGTCGAGCTGATCGAGAACCACGGTTTTCGAACTCTTGATCTGGATTACTTCATAGGGATCACGGACATGGAGACGAAGACGATCGCAGTGACAACGACTCGCGGCCATTGGTCAACCAGCGTATATGCAGTTGCGTGCGAGCGGGAACACGGCAAAGCAGATTCCGAACAAGTCGGGCGATCAAAGACGGATCGTTTCGTTCCGGACGTGTTCTGCGACACAGCGGCGCTGCTCCATGAGGCCGCGTGCGATACATTCAAGCAAGGTATGCGAATCGGGCGGGCGAGCGATGTTGCTCCGTTCCACCCACCGCAGTGCTGATCAAGATAGCTGCTCGCGTTACGGCAACTTGATGCACAACGATTCAACCGATGCGATCATCAATCCAATCCCAGTCACGAAGATACACATGACCAAACCCAGAGCCTTCCAAGCCTTCCGCATCCGCAACGACAGCGCTGGCTATCGCAGCGGCATCGAAGACATCTCGATCGACGATCTCGCCCCGGGCGAAATCGTGATCAAAACAGCGTATTCGTCGGTGAACTACAAAGACGCGCTCGCCGGCACCGGCGAAGGCAAGATCCTGCGCTTCTTCCCGCTGGTGGGCGGTATCGACGTGGCCGGGCATGTGGTGTCGTCGACCGATCCGAAGTTCAAGGAAGGCGACGCGGTGCTGGTCACCGGCAGCGGGCTCAGCGAGACCCGCGACGGCGGCTACGCCCAGTACGCCCGGATCGAGGCGAAATGGGCGATCCCCCTGCCCGCCGGCCTGAGTCTGCGCGAAAGCATGATTATCGGCACCGCCGGCTTTACCGCCGCGCTGGCGCTGCTGCGGATGCAGGACAACCGGCAGACGCCGGCACAGGGGCCGCTCGCTGTGACCGGGGCCACGGGCGGCGTGGGCTCTCTGGCCGTCGATATCTTCAGCCGCGCCGGTTATGAGGTGCATGCGATCAGCGGCAAACCCGAGCACGCCGATTATCTCAAGGGTCTCGGCGCCACCCAGGTGCTGGGCCGCGAGGTGCTGGCCGAAGCGAAAGCCATGGAGGCCGCGCGCTTCGGCGGCGGTCTGGACAACGTCGGCGGAACGATGCTGGCCAGCCTGCTCGCCCGCACCCGTCCTTACGGCAACGTCGCCAGCGCCGGTCTCGCCGCATCGGCGGATCTGCCCACCACGGTCATGCCTTTCATCATCCGCGGCGTCTCGCTGCTGGGCGTGGCCTCGGCCGGTACCGCCCGCGATATCCGTGAAGAAGTCTGGAAGCGCCTTGCCGCGGATTGGAAACCGGCCCATCTGGACGCGATCTGCACCCGCGAGGCGGCATTGGCCGAGCTTCCGGGGGTGTTCGCGGGCATGCTGGCCGGCGGTTCGTTCGGACGGACGCTGGTGCGCTTGGACTGATCCGCTCGGTGCCATTCGGCGGGCATTCCACCCGAAAGGTGCGCAGCGTGTGCATTGCATCAACAAATGGCGCGCCCACGCTTCCGGGTGGCGGGCCGGGCGACTACACTGGCGGCAATATTCTGGGGGTCCACATGGCACGTATCCTGATCGTCGACGATTCACCATCGCAACTGATGGGCATCCGCCGCATCGTCGAAAAACTGGGGCATGAAGCCCTCACCGCGGAAGACGGTGCCGCCGGGGTCGAAGTCGCCAAACGCGAGATCCCCGATCTGATCCTGATGGACGTGGTGATGCCGAACCTCAACGGGTTCCAGGCCACCCGCACTATCTGCCGCGAGCCGTCGACCAAGCACATTCCTATCGTGCTGGTGACCACCAAGGATCAGGACACCGACCGCATGTGGGGCATGCGTCAGGGCGCCAAGGCCTATCTGACCAAGCCTTTCAGCGAAACCGAGCTGTCGGACACCATC
>JAYUIZ010000043.1:0-9946 GCA_043765595.1 Lysobacter sp.
CTGAACAGCATGCGCGGCGGTCGTCATGTGACGGTGCGCAAGCTCAATGAAGCTGTGTAAAGTCATGGGTTCAATGTCTCGTTCGCGACCCAGCACTCCATCCGATCGACCCGCGGCACCGCCGCGGACGGCCATCGATGCCCTGCTGGGCGGCGATGCCAGCGACCCGATCCGCAGGGCGCTGTGGCTTGAAGCTTTGGATCATCAACTCATTCCCTGCCTTCCAGCCGGGCTCGCGGCGCATGCGCGCCTTGCGAACTTCGACCGTGGAAGACTCGTTTACCTGGTGGATGCACCGGTCTGGCATGCCCGAATGCGGCTTGCGGCAACCGATATCCTCGACGCGGCCCGTTCCATCGGACTGGAAGCGACGGATCTTGTCGTCAAGACCGCGAGCGGGCCGCAGGCGATGCGGCCTCGAAACGTCGGTAGCGAAACGACCGTCACTGCCATTCCCCTCTCAGCGGCCGCACTTGAAGCGTTTGCGACCGCACTCGCTTCCGATGGCAATACCCTGCCGCGAAAGGACTCTCCCTGACGTCCGCCTCGCCTGCCGGGTCCCGTTTGGAGCCGGCCGGTAAGGCGCGAGGGGGCAATCCTACCGGCCGGAGACCGGGCGCAGGTTAAGAAGGCGGGGCTTTTTCGTTAAGTTTTGGTAAAATGCACGGCCGGAGTTCACGGATCGGGCAATTCGCCGACGGCGCTCAGGCTGCGTCGGGGCCGTTACCGCCAGTCAGGCCAACTGGGGCACACCGAAGACGACCGGCACCGGCTCGTGGCTTTTGAAGACCACTTCGTCCCAGGACGACTGCTCGGCGAGCAGGGCGCGAACGAGCTTGTTGTTGAGGGCGTGGCCGGATTTGAAGCCTTCGTAGGCGCCGAGGATCGGGCCGCCCGCGAGATACAGATCGCCGACTGCGTCGAGGATCTTGTGACGGACAAATTCGTCCGCATAGCGCAGGCCGTCGTCGTTCAGCACACGGAATTCATCGAGCACGATGGCGTTGTCCATCGACCCGCCCAAGCCCAGATTGCGCTCACGCATGAATTCCAGGTCGTGCATGAAGCCGAAGGTGCGGGCGCGGCTGACTTCCTTGATGTAGTTCTCGGTGGAGAACTCCACGACCGCGCGCGAACGCGAGGCGGGAATCGCCGGATGATTGAATTCGACGGTGAAACCGAGGCGGAAGCCGTTGTAGGGCTCGAACCGGGCGATCTTGTCGCCGTCGCGGACTTCTACGGTCTTCAGGATGCGGATAAAGCGTTTCGGTGCGTTCTGTTCGACGATGCCGGCGGACTGCAGCAGGAACACGAACGGGCCAGAAGAACCGTCCATGATCGGCACTTCGGGTGCAGACAGCTCAATGTAGGCGTTGTCCACGCCCAGACCGGCCAGTGCGGACATCAGGTGCTCGACGGTCATCGCCTTGCCGCCGTCGTGGGTCAACCCGGTACAGAGCATGGTTTCGGTGACGTAATCGGCGCGGGCCGGGATCTCGGCCACCGGGTTCAGATCGACGCGACGGAACACGATGCCGGTATCGACCGGCGCCGGACGGAGGGTCAGATAGACCTTTTCACCACTGTGCAGGCCCACGCCGGTGGCGCGGATCATGTTCTGCAGGGTGCGTTGCTGGGCCATGGTCGGTCGTGTGCCGGAAAGAATTCAGAGTGTGCCGGAGAGCGGAAACGCAGCGATTTCAGCGGCGGAGGGCGAGATTAGCACGCAAGACGCTGAACCTGAACGGAAGCGACAGACTGTTCCCGCACTGCAACATCCAGCTGCGGGCCGTGATGGCAAAAGCCCGCCGGACCATGCGGCCCGGCGGGAAAGGACACGCTGCCGACACACCGGCGGACAACCGGAATGTCGTTGTATTGCATCGCCCTGCCCGGCCGGATGGCCGGGGGGCGATCTGGCCCGGTCAGTCCGCCTGGCGACGCAGGAACGCCGGGATATCCAGATAGCTGCTGTCGCTACCGAAATCGGCCGCTGCCGGCGTGGAGGTGTCGGCGTGGCCACGGCCGCGCAGGTTGGCGGCGATGCCGGCGCCCGGCGAGAAACTCTCGGTCTCGTCGATCATCATCCCGGTGGTGCCGTCGCGGCGGCCCTGGGTGTTGATCAACTGCACCTGCGGACGACGCACCGCGGCGAAGGCTTCGTCGCGCTCGTTGCCGCGCACGGCCTGACGCGCCACCGAGCGGTTGAGGCCGGTGGCGACCACGGTCACCCGCACCTCGTCCTGCATGTCAGGGTCGAGCACCGTACCGATGACCACGGTCGCGTCTTCCGAAGCGAAGTTCTCGATGATGCGACCGACTTCATCGAACTCGGCCATCGTGAAGTCCGGACCGGCGGTGATGTTGACCAGGATGCCGTTGGCACCGGCGAGGTTCACATCGTCGAGCAGCGGATTGTTGATCGCGCCTTCGGCCGCCGCCTGCGCGCGGTCGTCGCCGCGGGCGGTGCCGGTGCCCATCATCGCCAGGCCCATCTCGCTCATCACAGTGCGCACGTCGGCGAAGTCGACATTGATCAGACCCGGACGCACGATCAGGTCGGCGATGCCCTGCACCGCGCCCTGCAGCACGTCGTTGGCGGCGCGGAACGCCTGGATCATGGTGGCATTGCGGCCGAGCACGGTGATGAGCTTTTCGTTGGGGATCGTGATCAGCGAATCGCAGTGCTGCGACAGCTCCTCAATGCCCTTGAGCGCCACCTGCATGCGGCGGCGGCCTTCAAACGGGAAGGGCTTGGTGACGACGGCCACCGTGAGGATGCCCATTTCTTTCGCCAGCTGCGCGACGACCGGCGCAGCGCCGGTACCGGTGCCGCCGCCCATGCCGGCGGTGATGAACACCATGTCGGCGCCCTGCAGTGCGTCCATGATGCGTTCGCGATCTTCCAGCGCGGCCTGACGGCCGACCTCCGGATTCGCGCCTGCGCCCAGGCCCTTGGTGACGTTGGTGCCGAGCTGCAGCTGCAGCTTGGCGCCGCAGTTCTTGATCGCCTGCGAATCGGTGTTGGCGGTGATGAACTCAACGCCCTCGATGCTGCCGTTGACCATGTGCGCAACCGCGTTACCGCCGCCGCCGCCCACGCCGACGACCTTGATGACCGCATTGGGCGCCATCTTTTCTACCAGTTCGAAATATGCCATGTCCGTGTCCTCGTCTAGTTATAAGTGTTGCTGTTGTCTGATCGTGTGTTGCCGTGAAACCGTTGCATCTCTCTCGATCGCATTCGTCCCGCAAGCCGAAATCCATCTTCCGTTAAGCGCTAAAATTCGCCGCGATACCAGTTCTTCAATTTGTTGAACAGGCCCAGCGCGCGTCCGGCGGGAATCACCGGCCGCCGCGGATGCTCGATCTGGCTGCCCATCAGCAGCAGGCCCACGCCCGACGCATGCACCGGATTGCCGACCACTTCGCCCAGCCCGGTGACGTGCTGTGGAATGCCCACGCGCACCGGCATCTGCAGCATTTCTTCCGCGAGTTCGATCACCCCCTCCATCTTCGACGCGCCGCCGGTCAGCACCATGCCGGCGCGCACCAGTTCCTCGAAGCCGGAGCGGCGCAGTTCTGCCTGCACCATTTCAAAGATTTCCTCGTAGCGCCCCTGCACCGCCTGCGCCAGCGCGTGACGCGGTAGGCGACGCGGCGGCCGGTCGCCGACGCTCGGCACTTGGATGCTTTCCTCGGCCGTCGCCAGCTGCGCCAGCGCGCAGGCGTAGCGGACCTTGATCTGCTCGGCTTCCGGCGTGGGCGTGCGCAGCATGTGCGCGATGTCGTTGGTGACGTGATCACCCGCAATTGGCAACGACGCGGTGTGGCAGATCGCGCCGTGTACGAAGACTGCGATGTCAGTAGTGCCGGCGCCGATGTCGACCAGCACCACGCCCAGTTCGCGCTCGTCGCTGGTCAACACTGCGGTACTGGAAGCCAGCGCGGAGAAGATCAGATCGTCCACCTGCAGACCGCAGCGCTGCACGCACTTGCTGATGTTGGCGGCGGCCGACTGCGCACAGACCACCAGATGCGCATGCACTTCGAGACGCACGCCGGTCATGCCGACCGGGTTGCGGATGCCGTCCTGCGAATCGTCGAGCACGTAATCGCGCGGGATGGCATGCAGTATCTTCTGGTCGGCCGGGATCGCCACTGCCTTGGCCGCTTCAAGCACGCGGTCGAGATCGGCATAGCTGACCTCACCGTCGCGGATCGGCACGATGCCGGGCGAATTGCGGCACTGCACGTGATTGCCGGAAATCGAGGCGTATACCGAACGGATCTCACAGCCGGCCATCAGCTCGGCTTCCTCGATCGCGCGCTGGATCGACTGCACGGTGGATTCGATGTCGACCACCACGCCGCGCTTGAGCCCGCGCGATTCGTGCGTGCCGATGCCGATGACTTCAATGGGGTTGCCCGGCGAATACTCGCCGACCAGCGCCACCACCTTCGATGTGCCGATGTCGAGGCCGACGATCAGCGATTTGTCGCCCTTGCGGTTCATGTCGTAAAGCCAAAGTTCTTGGAGCGGAGATCGGGGTTCGTCGTACGGGTACTCGCTGCCATCCCTGGCGCGGCCACAGCAGCTTCGGAATGCCCGGCCCGACCATCCATGGCCAGGCGCTCACCGGCCGCAGCAGACGCCTTGTCGGCGTCCGCCTGCTCGCGGCCGCTCGCCCACCGCAACGCGAAACCATTGGTATAACGAAGATCGGCGCGATCAAGTCGCTGCCCGTCCCGCGTCGAGATCTGCGGCAGCAGACGGGCGAAACGCGCGAGCCGCAGCCTGGCGTCGTCGCGCCCGATCAGCAGTTCGGCGCCGTTGGAGAGGGTCAGCGACCAGCTGCCGCGGCGGTCGATGCGCAGCGTCTGCACGTCGAGCCCGCCCGGCGCGAACATCGCCCGCGATTCGTTGTACAGCGCGACGATGTCGGCGCTGCGCGATTCCGGCCCGTCGAAGCGCGGCAGGCCCTTGGGCACCGCCACGCCTTTGCTTGCGAAAATGCGGCCGCGCTCCGAGAGCAGACGGTCGTTGCCCCACCATGCGAACGGGCGATGCTCGACCACATGCACCACCAGCACATCGGGCCACTGCTTGCGGACTTCCGCGCGTTCGACCCACGGCAGCCTGGCCACAGCCGCCTGCGCATCGGCCAGACGCACCGCGAAGAATCCGCGCTGCGCGTGCGGCATCAGCGCCGCCTGCAGCTGTCGATCATCGACGCGCTCAAGATCGCCGACCACGCGCAGCGTGCGCAGCGGCCAGCGCTCGGCGCCGGCCCAGCCCTGGATGACCGCCACCACAGGCAGGATCACCAGCGCCAGCGCCAGCAGCCATGCGACGAGTCGCAGGAAGGCGTTCATCGCTCGCCTGCCTCCGGCATCGTGGTTTCGAGAATGAGCCAGCACAGGGTTTCGAAATCGATGCCGATCTGACGCGCAGCTTTCGGCACCAGCGAGTGACTGGTCATGCCCGGCGCGGTGTTGATCTCGATCAGCTGGAAACCCGACTCAACCCCGCTGCGGCGGTCGCGCATCACATCGACGCGGCCCCAGCTGCTGCAGCCGGCGGCGCGGAATGCGCGCAGCGCGAGGTCGCGCACGGCGATCTCGTCGTCGCCGTCGAGGCCCGGACAGAGGTACTGGGTGTCGTCAGCGATGTATTTGGCGTGATAGTCGTACCACTCGCCGGCCGGGACGATACGGATCGACGGCAGCGCGAGATCGCCGAAGATGCCGACGGTGAATTCGTCGCCGATCACCATCTGTTCCATCAGCAGTTCGCCTGCGTAACCCGCAGCGAACGCTTCGGCCGCATCGAGATCGGCTTCCACAAGGATACGGAACACGCCGACGCTGGAGCCTTCGCAGGACGGCTTCACGAACACCGGCAGGCCAAGCGCATTCGCAGCTGCGCGCATGCCGTCACCATGCATGCCGTCGCCATGCACGCTGTCGCCATGACCCAGGCGCACGAATTTTGGCGTCGGCAGGCCCTCGCTGGCCCACACCTGCTTGGTGCGGATCTTGTCCATGCTCAACGCCGAGCCGAGCACGCCGGAACCGGTGTAGGGCACGCCGAGCGCTTCCAGCGCGCCCTGCAGCACACCATCTTCGCCGCCGCCCTTGTTGCCGTGGAGGATGTTGAACACACGATCGAAACCGCCCGCGCGCAGCGCGTCGATCAGCGCCGGAATGCCGTCGACCGCATGCGCATCGACGCCGCGCGCGCGCAGCGCATCCAGCACATTGCGACCGGATTCGAGCGACACCTCGCGCTCGGCGCTGGTGCCGCCCATCAGCACGGCAACCCGGCCGAATGCGGCAGCGCTGGCGATGCGCGGCGCGGGAGTGGGCGCCTTGGAGATGGGCGCCTTGGAGATGGATGTGGTCACGATTTTGCATCCTCGCCAGCGTTGTTGGTGAATCCCTGCGTGGAGATCTGCTGCGCGGCCGCGCCGATATCGCCCGCACCCATCATCAGCAGCAGGTCGCCGTCGCGCAGCACGTCGGGCAGCACGGTCGCGAGATCCGCGGCGCTGCCGACCACCACCGGATCGATACGCCCGCGCGCACGGATGCTGCGCGCCAGCGACTTGGCGTCGGCGCCGGCGATCGGCGCTTCGCCGGCCGGATAGACTTCGGTGAGCACCAGCGCATCCACGTTCGACAGCACCGCTGCGAAATCGTCGAACAGATCGCGCGTGCGGCTGTAGCGATGCGGCTGGAACGCGACGACAAGACGACGCTCCGGCCAGCCGCCGCGCGCGGCTTCAAACACCGCTTCGAGTTCCTTTGGATGATGTCCGTAGTCGTCGACAAGTTGCACCTTCGCGCCCTGCGCCGTGGTCAACTCGCCGAGCAGATTGAAGCGGCGGTCGATGCCTGCGAATGTCTGCAGCGCGCGCGCGATGGTTTCGGGCGCCACGCCCAGTTGCCAGCCGATGGTGGCTGCGGCCAGTGCGTTCTGCACGTTGTGGCGACCGGGCAGCGCCAGCGTCGTCGGCGTGCGCGTGCCATCGGGCAGACACAGGGTGAAGCGCATCGCGCCGCCGGACTGTTCCACCTCTTCGGCGCGCACGTCGGCATGCGCGGCGAATCCATACGTGATGACGTGGCGCGGCATGTCGACCGCCAGCGCCGCGACTTCCGGGTCGTCGATGCACAGCACCGCAAGGCCGTAGAACGGCAGGCGATGCAGGAATTCCGAGAACGCGGCCTGTACCCGCGCGAAGTCGCCGCCGTAGTTTTCGAGATGATCGGCGTCGATATTGGTGACGACCGCGATCTGCGGATTCAGGCGCAAGAAACTGCCGTCGCTCTCGTCGGCTTCGGCCGCGAGCCAGTCGCCGCTGCCGAGCCGCGCATTGGCGCCGGCCGCGAGCAGCTGACCGCCGATCACGAAGGTCGGATCCAGCCCGCCCTCGCCCAGCACGCTGGCGGTGAGCGAGGTGGTGGTGGTTTTGCCGTGCGTACCGGCGATGGCGATGCCGCGACGGAAGCGCATCAGTTCGGCCAGCATCTCGGCGCGCGGCACCACCGGGATGCGCTGCGCACGCGCTTCCATCCATTCGGGGTTGTCGCGCTTGATCGCGCTGGATACGACCACACAGTCCGCGCCGAGTACGTTGGCGGCGGCGTGGCCGCGACAGACGGTGATGCCCAGCGATGCGAGACGACGGGTCACCGCGTTCTCGGCGTTGTCGGAACCCGAGACCTGATAGCCCAGCGTGCACAGGACTTCGGCGATGCCGCTCATGCCGGCGCCGCCGATGCCGACGAAATGCACGCGCGGAAACGCTTTCGACAGATCTTTGTTGTCGAGCAGGCGGCGGATCATGCGTGGGACTCCTTTGGATTGCCGGCGCGCTGCGCGCGGATCTGCAGCACCGCGTCGGCGACGCGGTCGGCCGCATCGGGTTTGGCGAGCGAACGCGCGGCTTCGGCCATGAACAAGCGCTTGTCCGCATCGAGCAGCAGTTTGCGCAGCGTCGTCGCCAGACGTTCGGCGAGGGTCGCATCCTGTTTCAGCAGCGTCGCCGCGCCATGCTCGACGAGATACAGCCCGTTCTTGGTCTGGTGGTCATCGACCGCGGTCGGCAGCGGAATCAGCACGCTGGCGATGCCGGCAGCGCAGACTTCCGCTAGCGTAAGCGCGCCGGCGCGACACACCACGACGTCTGCCCAGGCATAGGCCGCGGCCATGTCGGCGATGAAGGTCTCGATCGACGCATCGACGCCAGCAGCGGCATAGGCGCGTGCTGCGTCCTCGCGCATCTTTTCGCCGCACTGATGGCGCACTTCGATTTCCGCGCCCTGCAGCTGACGCAGCGCCTGCGGCAGCGCATCGTTCAGCGCGCGCGCGCCCTGACTGCCGCCGAGTACCAGCAGATGCAAGGCACCGCTGCGACCTTCGAATCGTTCGCCTGGCGCCGCGATGTCGCTGATGACGCTACGCACGGGATTGCCGACCACGATTTCCTTGCCGGGAAAGGCGTCCGGAAAACCGGTGAGCACAGCTCGTGCGAATTTCACCAACACGCGATTGGTCATGCCGGGCGCGCGATTCTGTTCGTGCACGAACAGAGGAATGCCGGCCAAGGCCGCGGCGATGCCGCCCGGCCCGGCCGCAAAACCGCCAAAACTGATCACCGCCCGCGGACGATGTTTGCGCAGCACGCGGGCGGCGGCGCGGATCGCGGACAGCACGCGCAGCGGCGCGCGCAGCAGCGTGCCGATGCCCTTGCCGCGCAGGCCGGAGATGGCGATGGTCTCGATCACAATGCCATGCTGCGGGACGAGGCGCGTTTCCATGCCGCCATCGGCGCCAAGCCAGACTACCGGCACATCGCGGGCGCGCAGCGCAGCCGCGACCGCGAGGCCCGGAAAAATGTGGCCGCCGGTGCCTCCGGCGAAAATCATCACCGGCGCATTCGATACGGAAGCGACCGCGCTCATGCGCCTCTCCCGAAGGTCGGCTCAACGCGATCACGCAGGCGACTGGTACCGCGTACGCCGGTCGTCCGCGGATGGCTGCCCGACGCCGCGCCGCTGCCGGATGCCAGCGGCTGCGCCATCGACGGCATGCCGACGGAAGATTGCGTCGCCTCACCGCGCAGGCGCGCGACCTGACGTTCGGCGCGATCGAGTTCATAGGAAATCCGCAGCAGCAGACCCAGCGCAGCGCATGTGCCCAGCACGCTGGAACCGCCATAGGAAATCAGCGGCAGGGTCAGGCCCTTGGTCGGCAGCATCCCGAGATTCACGCCGATCGACACGAAACTCTGCAATCCGACCAGCAGCGCCACGCCAAACGCGCAGTAGCCCGCGAAATGACGGCGCATCTCGACGCATTTCAGACCCACCCAGAACGCGCGGCCGACCAGCACGGTGTACAGGCCGATCACCAGGCACACGCCAACGAAGCCCAGCTCCTCTGCAATCACCGCGAGGATGAAGTCGGTATGCGCTTCCGGCAGATACGCGAGCTTCTGCACCGAGCCGCCGAGACCCACGCCGAACCACTCGCCGCGGCCCACCGCCATCAACGCATTGGTGAGCTGGTAACCGGTATTGAACGGATCCTTCCACGGATCGAGGAACGAGGTCAGGCGACTCACGCGGTAAGGCTCGGCAATCGCGACGATCGCCAGCAGCGGCAGACCGAACAGCACCGGACCGAACATCCGCGGCATGTGCACCCCGCCCAGAATCAGCATGCCCGCGGTGATCGCGAGGATCAGCGACAGCGAGCCGAAATCGGGCTGCAGGATCAGCAGCGCGACCAGCACCACCGCCACGCCGAGCGGCTTGAGCATCGCGCCCCAGGTCGCGTTAACTTCATCACGGAAACGCACCAGATAGCTGGCGAGCCAGACGATGTACATCAGCTTCACCGCTTCCACCGCCTGGAAGCCCATGATGCCGAAATTGA
>JAYUIZ010000044.1:0-9915 GCA_043765595.1 Lysobacter sp.
GACAAGCGCTACACCACCGACTGGGGCCAGACCCGCTTCCGCTGCCGCTGAACCTGGCAGCTCGCCCCAGCCGCTCTGCCCCAGCCGCTCTGCCCCTGCCGCGCGACTCGGCCCGCGCAGGCGCCTCGACCCACTCCACGCATTCCGGCCGCAGCGCATGACCTCTCTCCCATGCGCCTGCGGCCGGGCTGCTGTCGGCAGGCTCGGTTATCCTGACGCCATGAGTCCATCCGCGCCCCCCGCTTCCAGCCCCTTCCGCCGCAGCACCACCCTCGAACAGCTCAACGCGATGTCCACCGACACCGCCATGGCGCCATTGGGGATCGTGTTCACCGAGATCGGCCCCGATTACCTGCGCGCCACCATGCCGGTGGATGCCCGCACCCACCAGCCGTACGGCCTGCTGCACGGGGGCGCCTCGGTGCTGCTGGCGGAGACCCTTGGCAGCAGCGCGGGCATGCTGTGCTGCGCCCCCGACCATCTGTGCGTGGGCATCGAGATCAACGCCAACCACGTCAACGGCATCCGCGAAGGCAAGGTCACCGGCACCGCGCGGCCGCTGCACGTCGGCAGCCGCACCCAGGTCTGGGAAATCCGCATCGAAGACGATTTCGGCCGGCTGATCTGCATCTCGCGGCTGACCCTCGCCGTGATCCCGCAACGCGCCTGATCCTCGCGTCCTGAGCTCACGCACGGCCCCGCACCCGACATGGTTCAAAGCTCTAATCCGCTTCGGTATGGTGGCGCTATGACCGATGCCCCCAATGCTGCGCGCGCCGCCAGGCTGCTGCGTTATTTCGTGCGTACGCCGATGCTGGCGTGGCATGCGCTGGTGCATCTGCCCATCACCCTGATCCTGATGTCGCCGCCGTTCGCCGGCATTCGTATTGGCAACGATCGGCTTGGCCACCGCATGGTCCGCTGGTGGCAGGGCGGCCTGCTGCGGGTCTTCGGGTTCCGCATGCGCTGCGTCGGCACGCCGCTGCCCGGCGCGGTGATGTTCGTCGCCAACCACGTCAGCTGGATCGATATCACCGCCCTGCACAGCTTCCGGATGATGGGATTCGTCGCCAAGCGCGAAATCGCCGGCTGGCCGGTGATGGGTTGGCTGGCGACCATGGGCGAAACCATCTACCACCAGCGCGGCAGCCAGGAATCCCTCGGCGGCGTGCTGCATGAAATGCTGGCGCGGCTGCGCGACGGCCGCGCTGTAGGCGTGTTTCCTGAAGGCCGCACCCGCAGCGGCGAGCAGATCGGCCCGTTCCATGCGCGCATCTTCCTGGCCGCGGTGGAAGCCGAAGTGCCGGTGCAGCCGGTGGCGCTGCGCTACGGCGACAGCGCCTCACGCCAGACCGTGGTCGCGTTCGGCCCCACCGAAAGCTTCGCCGCCAATGTGCTGCGCCTGCTGGGCGAACCCGGCTGCAATGTGGAAGTGGTGTTCCTCGAACCGATCCTTCCCGGCGACGCCGAAGGCCGTAGGCGACTCGCCGACACCGCCAGGATGCGGATCGTGGAGGCGATGGGGGAGTGACGGCTCCCGCCGCTCGTAGTCGCCGATATGTCTGGGCAACGACAGTGCTATCCACTTCGATCGCCACCGCTGGATGCACGCATGGCACAAGGGGTTCAAGCGCGATCAACATGACGTTGGCGATGTGTGCGCTGTTGTCCGTGGATGGTGTGGAATCAATTTCCTCCGATGACGAAGCTTGGTATTGGTTCCAGGTCGAACGCGTGAATGCGTCACGGCAGATGTGGAATCGTGGTGGCATACATGCGTTGGAAACCCGTATCGCATCAACTCCTGAAGGGCGGGATCGCGTCTGCCTAGAAAGAGTCCTACGCGAGGCGCATGCCAAAGCGGTTGAGCATTTTTGAACGCCTCCGTGCAGACGTATGCTGATCTCGCCCATGATGTCCAGCAGATGATCACCTCTTCCCCCTACAACCCGCCACGCTGGCTGCGCAGCCCGCATCTGCAGTCGCTGATCGCGACCAGTCCGGTGCGCCGCGCGCGCGGTGCGGTGCTGCTGCGGCGCAGCGGCGCGGTGAGTACGCCCTATATCGTCGACGGCGGCGACGGCGTGCGCCTGGAGGGCGTGCACAGCCGTTTGCCCGGCGCGGCGCCGCGCGGTCTGGCGCTGCTGCTGCACGGTTGGGAAGGCAGCGCCGAATCCAGCTACATGCGGCTGACCGCGGCGCATCTGCTGGGCGCTGGGTTCGAGGTGTTCCGGCTGAATTTCCGCGATCACGGCGACACCCATCACCTCAATCAGGCGCTGTTCCACTCCAACCGCATCGATGAAGTGATGAACGCGGCGACCGATGTCGCCAACCGATTCCTGGGCGGCTCGTCCCTTGACGGTTCGCCGCGGCCGATGGTGGTTGCCGGTTACTCGCTGGGCGGCAATTTCGCGCTGCGGGTGGCGATGCGCGCGCGCGCCGCCGGGCTGCCGCTGGTGCATGCCGCGGCGGTCTGCCCGCTGTTGGATCCGGGCCTGACCATGACCCGGATGGAGGAAGGGCTGCCGGTCTACATCCGGTATTTCGAACAGAGCTGGCGCGCGTCGCTGCGCCGCAAGCGCGACAACTTCCCGCAGTTCTACGATTTCGACGACAGCGTACTGAAGCTGGGCATGCGCGACCTGACCCGCTGGATGGTCGAGCGGCACACCGATTTCGACACTCTCGACGATTATTTCAACGGTTATTCCATCGCCGGTGACCGTCTGGCCGCGCTGGACGTGCCGGCCGATCTGTTGACTGCCATGGACGATCCGGTGATTCCGGTCGCCGAATTCCACGCCCTGCGCCTGCCGGACAAGGCGAAGATCGAGATCGCTCAGTGGGGCGGGCACTGCGGGTTCCTGGAGACCAACCGTCTCGATGGTTACGCCGAACGCTGGGTCGCAGCGAAGCTGTCGGCGGCGGTGGACGCGCAGTCGCCCGCCTGACCGGCGCGCCCGGTGCCGCGGCCCCGGACGGTACACTTGGCGGTTCCGGGCCCAAGCCCCGCAGTCCCAGAACGCTCCCATGCAAGAACGAATTCTCGCCGCCCTGCGGCGCGGCGCCAACGCCGAAGCCCTGTCGCTGGCCCGCGTGGCCGTGGCCGGCGCCCCGCACGATGCCCATGCCCATGCGCTGCTGGCCCACGCCGAGCGCGCCAACGGCGATGCCACCGCTGCCCAGCACGCCATCAGCCGCGCGGTGCTGCTGGCCCCGGAAGATGCCGAACTGCACTTCCAGCGCGCCGGCTTTCTGCTCAAGGAGCACAAGCTCGGCGAGGCCCAGGCCGCGCTGACCCGCACCATCGACCTCAATCCGAACCAGTTCGAGGCCTACATCCTGCAGGCGCAGATGGCGGTGGGTCGCGGCGCCATCGACGAAGCCGAGCGCCTGCAGCGTTCCGCCGCGCGCTTGCAGCCCGATCACCCCTGGGTCAAGACGCTGGAAGGTATGGTCGCGCTGCGTCGCGGCGACGGTCTGCGCGCGCAAGTGCTGCTGGCCCGCGCCGCCGAGCGCATGCCGAACGATCTGCAGGTGCTATACGCGCTTGGCTTCGCGCATCTGAGCCAGCAGCAGTTCGCATTCGCCGAGCAGGCGTTCGCGAAGATCATCGAACTTTCGCCGGACATGCGCGGCCTGCGCGGCCTGCTTGCCGATGTGCTGCTGCAGCAGCAGCGTCCGGACGAAGCCCGCGACGTGCTGCAGCCGCTGCTGGACAACCCCGAGACCGCCACCCCGGCGCTGAAGCGCATGACCGCGGAGCTCGAACTGGCGCTGGGCCGCCACGAACAGGCGCGCACGCTGCTGCGCGACTCGGTGGCCGAAGAGCCGCGCGACCCGCGCGCTTGGGCGATCCTCAGCGAGATCTGGCGCCGCACCGGCGATTTCGCCGATGCCCGCGCCACCTTGGAAACCTCGCTGGCGCAGCATCCCAAGGCGACTTCGCTGTGGCAGCTTCGCCTTGCGTTTGAAGCCGAAGGCAGCGACGAGGCCACAGCGCTGATGGAGCGCTGGCTCACGGCGGCCCCGGACAGCACCGATGCCCTGGATGCGGCGATGCATCTGCACGAAGCCCGCGGCGACACCGAAGCGGTAGACGCGCTCGCGCAGCGCATCGTCGAACTGGAGCCCGGCCGCAGCAGCGCCGAAATGCGCCTGCTTGATCGCATGATCCGCGACCAGCCGGAAGCGGCGGTCGTGCATGTGCAGGGACTCATTTCCAAAGCGGCCGACGACGTCGCCAAGCGCGGCCTGATGCTGTGGCTGGGCTATGCCCAGGACCGCGCCGGCCGCTACGGCGAGGCCGCGATGACCTGGCATGCGGTCAACAGCGCCGAAGCCGCGCTGCGCTGGCCGCTGACCGCGCCCGGCCCTGCCGGCGGCCCGTGGCCCGACGCCGCGACCCCGCTGCCCGGCACCCCGCCGGTCGCCTATCTCTGGGGCGTCCCCGGCTCGGGCGTCGAGAAGGTCGCGGCGGTGATCGCCCACGCCGGCTACCCGATGCGCGGCGACCGCTTCTCGCAGCGTCCGCCGCAGGATCCGCTGCAGAATCCCGACACCATCGCCGCGCTCAACGACGGTTCGCTCACGCCCGAACGCCTGCTCGCCGACTGGCAAGCAGCGCTGCCATCGCGCGGCGTCAATGACGGCATCATCATCGACTGGCTGCCTTACTGGGACAACGCGCTGCTGAAAATGCTGCGCCCGCTGCAGCCCGAAGCGATCGTGATGATCCCGCTGCGTGACCCGCGCGACATGCTGCTGGAATGGATCGCCTTCGGCAGCCCGATGCCCTTCGGCATCGCCACGCCAACAGACGCCGCGCTGTGGATCGCGAGGCAGCTGCAACACGTGGTCGCACTGCAACAGAACAACCTGCAGCCGCATAAAATCGTCCGCACCGATCATGCTTTGGCCGATATCGAAGCCTTTGCGGCGGAAGTTGGCGGCGGCCTGGGCCTGCAAGAAATCCGCGTTCCGCCTGCAGCTGTGCTCGGCACCCAGCGTTTTCCGTTCGGCCACTGGCGTCAGTATTCCAAGGCATTGGCTGAGCCGTTTGCGCTGTTGTCGGAGGTTGCGCAGAGGTTGGGGTATCCGGGGGAGTAGGCCTATTTTCCTTGATGTCAGGAGTCAGGCGTCGAATAACATCCACCAATGAATATCAAGCTTTTCGCATACCTAGATATCCGTAATCCAATGGTCGCCTGGGAGGTGGCAATCGGTAGAGTGCGTTCAGTCAGTGACGTAACCAGGGAAGAATTTGGAGTTTCGATTTGGACATATTCTTTACTTCGGGAATATGCAGCCAAGGGGTCAGACAAAAAATTCCTCAATGAATTGTTACTAGAAAGGGTCCGGCTGAGTGCGCATGTGTCCCAATGTTCTCGACTCAGCGATTTATATTTTTTTGAAAGTGAGTACGCTGCTCATGCAGCGCTTGAGCGTTGGAATATAAGGGGTTGCCGCGACTTTATTTCTCAGGTTAATTTCTCCGCTAACAGATTGACAAAAGTCGATTCGGAATGGATAACATCGTATCTTCTATCCGACGAGCGGGGGTGGATGAATAGATATTGGAGCGGCGAGACCCTCGGCGTTAAACCTCTGACAGAGGTGCTCGCCAGCGGAATAGGCTTTGTCAAGAATGAAGATTTACGCCGCCGTGCCTATCAATCAATTATTGATCGCTGGCCAACCGCTACGCCTCTTTTGTCAATGGCTTGTTGCGCCTTCGCTGACCAAAGGCTGGAAGATGTAGCGATTGTTCGCCCGGCAATTTTTGAAGAAGACGGTAAAGTTCAAGGTTCCTACTTCCTAGACATCCGCGATCTGGACATAAATCAAGACAAGGTGTTGGCTGCGCTTTCAGCCTGCAATATGAGAAATGAGTTTCCGCCAACTATTGTTGCCGATGACAACGTAACCTTTTTCACACTACCTGATATGTCGGAAATGTCCTTCGTTCTCACAGACAGCGTCATTGCTGCTGAATTAGGTCAAGTTCACAGCGCTGCTGTCAACTTAACTACTAGCGAGGCAACGCGCAAGGTGGACTGGTAGGGTAGCGGTGAGCGCAGCGAACCCCACCCATCGCGGTAACAGACACGACGACATTCAAGAAAACCCAAAACGGTCGCCAAAACGCGGCCGCTTCGCTTTGCTGGCGGGGCGACGGACGGTGCGCGCGGGTGGGGTTCGCTGCGCTCACCGCCACCCTACGATGCTGCGAATCCTGTCTCATGGACTTCGTTCACGCGATCATTCCAAGCCGGTGGATCAACGCATGATCGTAGACCCGGAGGGCGGCGCACACGATGTGCGCCGTTTTTCGACGCGGCAGGATGCCGCATCGAAAAATCCCGGTGATGTTGCCGATGGCAGGTTTGCTTCGGTACTGAGAGTTTTCTTTGGTGACTTTCTTTGCGACAAAGAAAAGTTACCCGCGCAAAGCGCGGAAGCTTTGCAGTTGCTTTTGATGGGTATCGCTACGCTCAACCCATCCTACCTTGCTACCTTGCTGATTATTTTCCTTGGTTACTTTCCAGACGCGCCCCGCGTCACTCGTCGTCGGGTCGCACCTGTGTATATCCGGCGGGCGGATCGCTGCGCAGATAGCCGGGCGGGATCGGCTGGTCGAATGTGAAGCGGTAGTCGATCTCCAGCCCGCCGCCGCCCAGTTGGCGCATCGCCAGCGGCAGGCCGTCGGCATCGGCCCAGAGCTCCATCGTGGCGCCCTGCACCGACAGTCGCCAGCCGTGTGCGCGATGACCGTCGATGATCCGCGTTCCGGCCAGCGGCGTAACTTCGCCCTTGAAGGTGCGCAAGTTTTCCAGCCAAGACAGCGCGCCCTCATGCGTGGACTGCCCCGATGGGCCGTCGCGTTTCGGGATGGGCGCCAGCATCGCCTCGCGCGATCCGTGCAGCAGCGTGAGCAGCCGCCCACGTACCGGGTCGACGATGATGCTGAGTTCGTCGCCGACGTCGGTGCGCAACACGCCGCGCGCATCGATCACCGTGCGCGATGTCTGCAGCGGCTGGCCGTCGAAACGCTGGACGATGGTCATCGCCAACGTGTCGAAATCGCGGAAGCGTGCCTGCACTGCGGCGAAAGCATCGCCGTTGCCGGGCAGCAGCGGCGCGGTCGCCACCAACAGCACAGCGATCATCAGTGTTGCGGCGGCGGCCATCCACCAGGTACGGACACCGGCGGCTCGCGCCGGTCGATTGGGCGCGGCCTGCAGCCGCGCGAGCAGTCGTGTCTGTGCATCGTCCACGGCATCGTCGGGCACGGCATCGGTGCTGCGGACCGATGCGGCCAGCGGATCGGACAGTTCATGGTCGAATCGACGGTTCATGCCTGGACCTCCGTAGCGGCATCGCCCAATTGCGCTTCAAGCCGGCGACGGGCGCGATGCAGGACGACGTTGACGTTGTTCTCGCGCATCGACAGCGCGTGCGCGATCTCGCCGATCTCCAGCCCCTGCAGATAGCGCAGGCCAAAGCACTGGGCTTCGCGGCGCGGCAGGGTCGCCAGTGCCGCGCGCAGGCGCTCGGCGCGTTCGCCTTCGATGCCGACCTGTTCGGCGGACGCCGCCGCCGCCGGTTGTTGCGCGCGCCAGAGCGGAAGCAGGCGACGCCAGCGGTGCCGCCGCCGCAACACGTCGATCGCCGCGCGTGTCGCCGCTGCGCTCAGCCAGGCCGGCCATGCCTCGACTGCGTCCGGTCGCGCCTCCAGCAGCCGCAGAAAGACATCCTGCTGCACGTCCTCGGCCATCGACGCATCGCCCAGCACGCGATATGCGGCCTTGAATACCAGCGGCCCGTAGAGGCGGGCGAGGTGTTCCGGGGCGTCCGCCAGTGGATGCTCGGTCAACGGGGCGATCTCATCGGGCAGGTCGAATCCGGATGGGCAAGGCGGGCAGGTGTGATCGAGCATGACATCGTCGCCTCCAGCGCGGACGGTATGCCCATGAGACGCGCGCAGGCGGGATTTCTTAAATCGCGATTCAATTCGGCGGCGCACCCGCAGATTCGTCCGGGCGATTCGCGCCTGCCGCGGACGCGGATGTAAGTTCCAGCGGTCATGCGCGTCAAGTCGGATAACACCCCGGAGAAAACGCCATGTCGCCTGCCCAGTCCATATCCGCCCGCCCCGCGGGATCCCTGCATCGCCTCGCCGCCGTCGCCCTGTTGATCGTCGCCGCCTCGCCGGCTTTCGCGCGCGTGCCTTCCGCGCAGGCGCTGGACGCCGAAGCGGCGCGCGCCATGGCCGCGACGCAGGCGCAGGGGCTGGCCATCGCCGTGATCGAAGACGGCCAGGTGATTCACGCCCGCAGCTACGGCGCGCGCAACGCCGCCGGCCTGCCGCTGCAGCCGGACACCGTGATGTACGGTGCGTCGCTGACCAAAGCGGCGTTCGCCTACATGGTCATGCAGTTGGTGGACGAGGGCCGGCTGGATCTGGATGCGCCGATTTCGGAGTATCTCGAACGCCCGCTGCCCGCGTATCCGACCGAAGCCAAGTACGCGCCGTGGGTGGATCTGGCCGACGATCCGCGCTGGCGCGCGATCACTCCGCGGCACCTGCTCACCCACAGTGCGGGATTCGCGAATTTCGCCTTCTTGGAGCCCGACGGCAAGCTGCGCTTCCATTTCGACCCGGGCGCGCGTTACGCCTATTCCGGCGAAGGCCTGATCCTGCTGCAGTTCGTGATCGAGCGCGGGCTGGGGCTGGATGTCGGCGAGGAGATGCAGCGCCGGGTGTTCGACCGCTTCGGCATGCAGAACACCAGCATGATCTGGCGCCCGGACTTCGCCGCGAATCTCGCCGACGGTTGGCGTAGCGACGGCAGCGTCGAGCCGCACGATGAACGCAGCAAGGTGCGCGCTGCGGGTTCGATGGACACCACCATCGAAGACATGGCGCGTTTCGCCGCCGGGTACGTGCGCGGCGAGGGTCTTACGGAACGCGCACGCGCTGCGCTGACGGCGCAGCAGTTGCCGATCACCACCGCATCGCAGTTCCCGTCGTTGCAGCCGGAACTGCCGGTCGACCGGCACCGGTCGGATCTCGGCGCGGGGCTGGGTGTGATCGTCTTCGACGGCCCGCAGGGTCCGGGTTTCATGAAGGGCGGCCACAACGATTCGACCGGTAACACGCTGGTCTGCGTCGAACGCGGCCGGCGCTGCGTGGTCATCCTCGCCAACGATGTGCGCGCCGAGGCTGCGTTTCCGCGTCTGGTCGCCTTCGTGCTGGGCGAGACCGGCGCGCCGTGGCGCTGGGAATACGGCGACATGGCTTTCTGGGAGGCGCCGGACACGACGCGCTGAGGCGTGTGTGGCGCCCCGGCGCAGGACGCGTCGCCCCGCACAACGCGGCACCACTCGACCAACGAGAAGGCAGATGCATCGCATCCACATCCGTCCCGCCAGCACGATGCTGTTCGCTGGCGGCATGCCGGGCGTCGCCATGACCGCACCGGCGTCGCCGCGTAACAACACATATTGATCCGGCTCGAATATGTTTGAATTTGATGGCACTGCTTACGTAGGAGGGGCTTCAGTCCCGAGCATGTTGTCCATTGGGGATTCTTGTAAAAAATCGGGCCTGAAGGCCCTCCTACGAACGCATGCAGAAGCCAGTCGTCAGCGATATCCAAAGGAACTTCAATGCTCTTTGTGATTGCAAGAGCGATCGTAGCGGCTGTCGCAATCTACTTCCTGGTGCTCGGCGCAATGGCGCTTGTTCTTCCGGCAAACGCACGCGCGTTCCTGCTAGGTTTCGCCGACACATCACTCAAGCACTACGCCGAGCTGGCCGCGCGACTCATCGTTGGCGTCGCCATGCTCGTTATTGCGCGCGATTCGGCTTATCCCACGGCGCTCGCGGCGTTCGGCTGGATCCTCGTG
>JAYUIZ010000045.1:0-1120 GCA_043765595.1 Lysobacter sp.
AGCCATAACTGTCGATGATCGCGGCGCTGTTGGGCTGTGCGGCGATGGCCCGCAAGATCCTCGCCATCGACGCCGACGACGTGAATGCGCTCAACGCGCTCGGCTACACCTTGGCCGATCGCACCGATCGTTATCAGGAGGCGCTTGAACTGATCTCGCGGGCCATCGCCGCACAGCCCAACAGCGCCGCGATCATCGACAGTTATGGCTGGGTGCTTTACCGGCTGGGACGCAAGGAGGAAGCGCTGGTCGAACTGCGCCGCGCCTTCACCAAACAGAAGGACGCCGAAATCGCCGCGCACCTCGCCGAAGTGCTGTGGGCGCTGGGGCAGAAGGACGAGGCGCGCAGGTTCTTCGAGGAATCCCGCAAGATCGACCCGAAAAGCCGCTCGCTGCTGCGCGCGATCGAGAAGACCGGCGTTGTGCTGCCGCCGCTGCCGGAGAAGGCGGGCGCATGAAGTGTCGTCCGTTGAACTGGCATCCGTACGCGACCGCGCTGGTCGCAGCGCTGCTGCTGGCCGGTTGCGCAACCTCCACGCCAACCCGCACCGCGCCGCCGCTGTCTGCCGATGTGCAGGCCGGACGCCAGCGCGAACGCGCCGAATGGCTGTCACTGTATTCGACATGGTCGTTCAGCGGTCGCGCCGCGATCAGCCGTGGCGACAAGGGCGGCAGTGGGCGGATCGAATGGGAGCAGCTCGACCGCACCCGTTACAGCATTGCGCTGAGCGCGCCGGTGACCCGGCAGAGCTGGCGGCTGACCGGTGACCTGCATTCGGAAGCCGGGCGCATCGAAGGTCTGGAAGGCGGCCCGCGCAATGGAGCATCCGCCGAAGAGCTGCTGCTCCAGACCACCGGCTGGGAAGTGCCGCTGCAGCAGCTCGGCAGCTGGGTACGCGGCGCGCCTGCCGCCGACTATCCGGTCGAATCGGTCGAATACGACGGGCAGGGCCGGCCTTCGCTGCTGCGCCAGGCCGGCTGGAGCGTGCGCTACACGGCGTGGCGTCCCGGGCCGGCGGGCCAGCCGGATCTGCCGGTGCGGATCGAGGCCGAATCCGGCGACGCGCGGGTGAAGCTGCAGATCGACGACTGGCTGTTCGCCTCGCCATGAGTGCGGCCT
>JAYUIZ010000046.1:0-1118 GCA_043765595.1 Lysobacter sp.
GTCTTGCGCGTATCGAAGGCCGACGCCACGGCATCGGTGCTGTCCGGGTCGCGCGCAAAGGCTGCGCGCGTCAGTCCCAATGGATCCTGCGCCAACGGCTGCCGCAAACCGTTGTAGACCACACGCAAACGCTCGTCTTCGCGCGGCGACCATTCGCCGAGGGCATTGAACTGATGACGGCGCGCCGCACTGTGCGGACGCGCACCGTCGGTCGCGAACGTGCTGCCCGTGGCGCGCCAACGCCAGGCGGCGTCGCTGCTTTCATCATCATTGCCGCCGCCATCGATACGCAGATTCGCGCGGCGGCTGCGGTCACTGCCGATCCATGCGTCGAACGACGGTCCCGGCGGCGCATCGAGTTCGCTCAAGCCCACGATCACCCCGCCCGCGGCATTGCCGTATTGCAGGGCCAGCGGCCCGCGCAGCACTTCGATGCGGTCCAGCGACGACAGCGGAAACGCCGCCGCCTGCCCCTGACCGTCGGCGGCGCTGGACGGAATGCCGTCGACGATCAAGCGGATGCCGCGGATCCCGAAGGTCGACCGCGCGCCGAACCCGCGCGACTGGATCTGCAGATCCTGCGCGTAGTTCTGCCGGTCCAGCGCGCTGAATCCCGGCACCCGCTGCAGCGACTCCGACAGATTCACCTTGCGCTGACCGTCGCGCAGCGCCTCGGCATCGAGCACCGACACCGATCCGGGCAAACCGCGCAGCGGCTGCGCCGCACCAACCACGCGGATCGTGTCGATGTCGCCGGCCTGCGGCGTCGCTTCGGGCTTCGCAAAGGGGGCTTGAGCGCTTTGCGCCTGCGTCTGGAAGGTCGCGAGACACAGCAGGATCGGCAGTGGGATTCTGAAAGATTGCATACGGCGAATTCTCCCACAGGCCAGAGGATGCTCGCGGAAACGAAGGTATTTCCGCAGGAGGGCGTAGGAGGGCGTAGGAGGGGCTTCAGCCCCGAGCTCTGGGTCCGCGAGTCCGGATATCCGATATCCGATATCCGATCCCCCCCGCATTCAACGTAAGCGTCCGCCCACCTCACCTTGACGCAGCTGGTTTCCAGCAATGTGGCAGCAGCTCGCCGATGTCCTTGTCCAGTGTCGTGGGTAGGCGAGTGA
>JAYUIZ010000047.1:0-1116 GCA_043765595.1 Lysobacter sp.
GCGATCGATGTCGACCGGGTCGCGCTGGCGGGCGTGTGGAATGGCGAATATCTCGCGATCTGGTCGGCGCCTGATGCGCTGGAAATGGGGTTCGCGACCGGCGATGCCGCCGCCGTCGATTGGGTGCGCCGCCATTTGCGCGCTGAAGGCGACGACGGCAGCGATCTGCCCATCGCGCTGCGCGCGTTCCAGGCGCGCTTGGGCCTGCGCAGCGATGGCGGATTGAATGCCGAAACAATCTTCGCGCTGTCGCGCCGCGATGCCGGCCCGCGCTTCCGCGCGCAGGAGCCCTGAGCCATGTCCTTCATTCTCGACGCGCTGCGAAAATCCGAAGCCACCCGCCGCCGCAGCGAAGCGCCGGATCTGTTCGCGGCGATGCCAGCCACGCCCGAGCTGGCGCGCGCGCGCCCGAACTGGCCGCTGTGGCTGCTCGGCGCCGTCGCGGCGTTTTCGCTGATCGCGGTGCTGTGGCTGCTCGCGCAGCGCGCGCGTGAAGCGCCAACGGCATCGGCGCCGACATCGCCGACTGTCGACGCATCTGCGGAAACGGGACCGTCGAACGACGCCGCGGCCAGCGACCCGGCGCTCGAACCGATCACCGTTCCGATACCGCCGCAGCCGCGACCGCCGGTGGATCCAGCGTCGCCGGCCGCCGCCGCGGGAACATCGCCGCAACCAGCCGCGCCACTAGCCGCCGCGCCGCTTCCACCACCGCCGCGCGAACTGCCCGCACCGCCGCCCATCGCCATCGCTGCGGCGCCGATCCTGCCGCTGGCCCTACCGCCCACGGGCAGGGTCGTCTCGCTGGCCGATCTCGATCCGGCCACGCGCAAACTGCTGCCGCCGCTGAAGCTCAGCATGCATCTGTGGAACGACGCACCGGCGCAGCGGTTCGTGATCCTCGATGGCCAGCGACTGCGCGAGGGCGATCTGCTGGGCGAACTGGTGATCGAACGGATCACCCGCGAAGGCGCGGTGCTGGCCTGGCGCGGCGGTCAGCTCAGGATAGAACTGCGCTAGCGCTTGTCCGGCATTACCGATGGGACGGCTGACAGAAACGAAGCGACGACTGCTCTTGTAGAGCGGACGTCAGTCCGCTGCATTCGATAAAAATAA
>JAYUIZ010000048.1:0-1115 GCA_043765595.1 Lysobacter sp.
CCTCGGCGCCGCGCCCGGCGGCTGGACGTGGGTGCTGGCGCGCCAGAACCTGCAGGTGACCGCGGTCGACAACGGCCCGCTGCGCCAGCACGTGATTGACACCGGTCTGGTGCAGCACCTGCGCGCCGACGGGTTTTCGTGGCATCCGGCCAAACCGCTCGACTGGATGGTCTGCGACATGGTCGAACAGCCCAGCCGCGTCGCCGCGCGCATGGCCGAATGGTTCCGCGAAGGCTGGTGCCGGCACGCGATCTTCAATCTGAAACTGCCGATGAAGAAACGCTGGCAGGAAACCCGCCAGTGCCTCGAACGCTTCGAGGCCGAAGCCGGCAGGCCGCTGACCGTGCGCGCGCGCCAGCTGTATCACGACCGTGAGGAAATCACCGTCTTCGCCACCACCGATGCCCAACGCTGAGCCTCCCATCGCAGTGAATATCGCTCCGCCCGGCCACCCCGCCATTCCTGCCATTCCTGCCATTCCTGCCAACGTGATCGACGCGCTGCTGGAACGCAAGCGCGGCGCTCCGGAAATGGGCTTGGGCGACCCGGTTTCCGGCATCAACGCCTTCGTCGAGCAACAGCTGGCGCGACTGGAAACGATGCACCCGGAAAGCACGCGGCCGCCCGGCGCGGTGCAGGCGCTGAACACGCTGTTCCACGCGGTGCTGGACGAATCCGCTGCCTGAGTGCGTTCGCCCGCTTCCGGCGCGTCATCTCCGTCTGTTAAGTTGTCGACATGACCGTCGGCATCCTCCTCATCACCCATCCTGGCATCGGCAGCGCACTGGTCGAGGTGTCGACCCGGCTGCTGCGTCAATTGCCGCTGAAGACCGAAGCCTTTGAACTGGGTTTCGACGACGATCCCGACACCGCACTGCCGCTGGCCAGCGCCGCGCTGCGCCGGGTCGATGGCGGCGACGGGGTGCTGATCCTCACCGACCTCTACGGCGCGTCGCCCAGCAATCTCGCGTCGAAGCTCGCGCGGCTGGGCACGCCGGCGCGGCGAGTGGCCTCGTTGAACCTGCCGATGCTGCTGCGCGTCATGAACTACGCCGAGCTGCCGCTGGACGAACTGCCGGCGATCGCCGCCGCCGGCGCGCGTAATGGAGCGATCG
>JAYUIZ010000049.1:0-3258 GCA_043765595.1 Lysobacter sp.
TCTGCTTGCCGCGGTGCGGGCGTCGATCTACACATTCACCGGCGATATCCGCCCAAGCATCAGTATCGGCATCGCGACGACCCAGAGCGATATCGACGACTACGACAGCCTGTGGATGCGCGCCGACTCTGCACTGTACGTGGCGAAGCGCGGCGGCAGGGATCGCATCGCGCAGGAAGAAGTGCCCGCAGCCGCCAAAACGATATGAATCCGTCCCCTAACCTGCGCCCCGTAGAGCGGAGCAAAGCTCCGCTACCCCGTTTCCCGCCCCCCGTAGAGCGGAGCAAAGCTCCACTACCCCGTTTCCTGCCCCCGTAGAGCGGAGCAAAGCTCCGCTTGGCCATTACCGTAAGACAGAGCAGCGGAGCTTTGCTCCGCTCTACGGATCTGCGACTTGCGGCGGGCGCTTACAGCGCCTCGAAAATACCCGCCGCGCCCATGCCGGTGCCGATGCACATTGTCACCATGCCGTACTTCTGCTGGCGGCGACGCATGCCGTGGACGAGGGTCGCGGCGCGGATTGCACCGGTCGCGCCGAGCGGATGCCCCAAGGCGATCGCGCCGCCCAGCGGATTGACCTTCGACGGATCGATGCCGCAGGTGCGGATCACCGCCAGCGCCTGCGCGGCGAAGGCTTCGTTGAGTTCGATCCACTCGAGCTGATCCTGGGTCAAACCCGCCTGTTTCAGCGCCTTCGGAATCGCGGCGATCGGGCCGATGCCCATCACTTCCGGACGCACACCGGCCACCGAGTAGCTGACGAAGCGGGCGAGCGGGGTCAGACCGTAATCCTTGATCGCCTGTTCCGACGCCAACAGCACCGCGCCGGCGCCGTCGCTCATCTGCGAGCTGTTGCCCGCAGTCACGCTGCCGCCGAACTGGCCGTTGCGAAACACCGGCTTCAGCTTGGTCAGGCCTTCGATGGATGAATCCGGGCGCGGGCCCTCGTCGTTCTCGATCAGTGCCTTCTTCAGCCGCACGGTATTGCCGGCAAGATCAGGGATGCGCGAGACCACTTCGTACGGCGAGATTTCGCTGCGGAACTCGCCCGCCTGGATCGCGGCTATGGCTTTCTGGTGCGAGGCGAGGGCAAACGCGTCCTGGTCGTCGCGCGAGATTTTCCACTCCTCGGCGACCTTCTCGGCGGTGATGCCCATGCCGTAGGCGATGGCGACGTTCTCGTCCTTGGCGAACACCTGCGGCGACAGCGCCACCTTGTTGCCCATCATCGGCACCATCGACATGGATTCGGTGCCGCCGGCCAGCATCAGATCGGCGTTGCCGAGGCGGATCTGGTCGGCGGCCATCGCCACGGCCTGCAGGCCGGACGAACAGAAGCGGTTGATGGTCTGCGCGGCGATGGTATTGGGCAGCCCGGCCAGCAGCAGGCCGATGCGCGCCACGTTCATGCCTTGCTCGCCCTCGGGCATGGCGCAGCCGATGATGGCGTCGTCGATGCGAGAAAGGTCGATGCCCGGTGCCTGCGCAATCACGCTGCGCAGTACGTGCGCCAGCATGTCGTCGGGGCGGGTGTTGCGGAATACGCCCTTCGGGGCCTTACCTGCCGGCGTGCGGGTGGCTGCGACGATGTAGGCGTCCTGGATCTGTTTACTCATGATCATGTGTCCTAGGTTGTCTCCTTTCCCCGCATGCGGGGAAAGGTCGGGATGGGGGGCTTGGCCAATCAAAAAGGCCCCCTCCTCGGTTCTCCCCGTGGGTGGGGAAGAAGGATGTGGTTGTCAGTTCCTGAGCGGCTTACCGGTCTGCAGCATGTGCATGATCCGTGCCTGGGTCTTCGGCATCTGCGCCAGCGCGACGAAGTGCTCACGCTCCAGGCGGATCAGCCATTCTTCATCCACCAGCGCGCCGCGGTCGACTTCGCCACCGCACACTACGGTGGCGATGCGGGTGGCGATCTCGGCGTCGTGCTCGGAGATGAAGCGGCCTTCCAGCATGTTCGCCAGCATCATCCGGAAGGTGGCGATACCGACATCGCCGGCCACCTGGATACGCCGTGCGGGCATCGGCGGCCGGTAGCCGGTTTCGGCCAAGGCCAGTGCCTGCTGTTTGGCGATGTGCAGCAGCTCATGCGCGTGGAAGACCACGATGTCGTCCTTGCGCAGCAGGCCCAGTTCCTTCGCTTCGATGGCCGAGGCCGAGACCTTGGCCATCGCCACGTTCTCGAACAGCGGCTTGAGCTGGGCGAACACATCGCCACCCGGGCCGGCCGCCTGCGAAGCACGCACCGCGAATTCCTTCAGGCCGCCGCCGGCCGGCAGCAGGCCAACGCCGGCTTCGACCAGACCAATGTAGCTTTCGAGATGCGCGACGGTGCGTGCGGTGTGCATCTGGAATTCGCAGCCGCCGCCAAGGGCGAGGCCCCGCACCGCGCCCACCACCGGCACCAGCGAATACTTGATGCGCTGGCTGGTGGCCTGGAAATTCGCGACCATCGCCTCGAAGCCCTTCACGTCGCCGGCCTGCAGCAGGCCCAGCGCGCCGGACAGATCAGCGCCAGCCGAGAACGGTTCCTTCGGCTGCCAGATCACCATGCCGCGGAAGTCGCGCTCGGCGACGCCGATGGCTTCCTGCAGGCCGTTGAGCACGTGATCGTTGACCGTGTGCAACTTGGTCTTGAACGACGCGACCGCGATGCCATCGCCGTCGTGCCACAGGCGCACGCCGTCGTTCTCGAATACCGTCTCGCCGGGGGCGAAACGCTCGCCAAGCACCGGGTCGGGGAAGCGCTGGCGCTTGTAGACGGCCAGGGTGGAGCGGGGCAGGTTCGCGGCTTTCGCGGGGCTGAAGCTGCCGTCGGCGGCATGCACGCCGTCGCGGCCGTCCAGAACCCAAGCAGGGAGAGCGGCATTGCTCATGGCCTTGCCGGCGGCGATGTCCTCGGCGATCCACTGCGCCACCTGCTTCCAGCCAGCGGCCTGCCAGGTCTCGAACGGGCCGAGCGACCAGCCGTATCCCCAGCGGATCGCCAGATCCACGTCACGCGCGGTGTCGGCGATGTCGGCCAGATGGTAGGCGCTGTAGTGGAACAGGTCGCGGAACACCGCCCACAGGAACTGCGCCTGCGGATGCGCGCTATCGCGCAGTTTCGCGAACTTCTCGGCGGGGTTTTTGATCTTCAGGATATCAACCACTTCCGGCGCCGCAGCGCGGTCAGCCGTGCGGTAGTCCTGTTTCTCCAGGTCCAACACCACGATGTCCTTGCCGACCTTGCGGAAGATGCCGGCGCCGGCCTTCTGG
>JAYUIZ010000050.1:0-9851 GCA_043765595.1 Lysobacter sp.
AGGTGCGGATGGCCAGCTCAAGCGCGGCGAACAAGGACCTGAAATCGTCCGTCTGCAGGATCGTTTGAACAACCTGGGCTACGGCCGCGCTGATGGCACGGCGCTGGTCGAGAACGGCAAGTTCGGTCCGAATACCGAAGCTGCAGTCATCAAGTTCCAGAAAGAGCACGGACTGGAAGGTCTGGGCGTGGTGGGTCCCAAGACGCTGGCGGCGCTGGATGCGGCCGAGAAAGTGCAAAGCCAGGGACAGGGTGGCCAGACGACCGGGAAAGCTGGCATGTCTCTGAACGCCGCTTACGACATGAGTGTCAAATACGATGATGTGAAGTATGGATTCGGCTCGAAGAATCTTGCCACGGGCAAGGTCGACTGCTCAGGTTGGGTATCGCAGATGCAAAACGCGACCATGGAAGAGATCAATCAGAAAGCTGGCAAGACCGTCTTCAGTGGCAAGGATTTCTTCGACAAGAACAATCAGGCCGCCGCCGATATCATCAAGGACAGTGTGCAGACGACCGGAACGCTGATGCGTTCGCCGCTGGACAAGTCCCAGCTCAAGGAAGGCATGATCATCGGCGAGGACAACGGCCAGCAGGGATGGGACAAGGGTCGTTATAACGGGATTGACCACATCACGATGGTGGTGAAAGATCCGAAGACCGGCCAATTGATGGTCAGCCAGTCGCGCAGCGGCGAAGGCGTCGAACTGACGACGCTGGACAAATATCTGGAGCGCAAACAAGCGAACGGCGTGGAGTTGTTCGCCACTGATCCGTTGGCGAAGGCGCGCCCATTGATCGAAGCCCAGCAGACGGCGCAGACCACAAGCACCGACGCCCAGACGACCGCTGCGATCGATAAACCGCAATCGCCCCTGCTTTCGAACGCCAATCACCCGGATCATGGTCTCTACCAGCAGGCGATGAAAGGGTTGGAACAGATGCCGGCCGGTGCGTTTAAAAGCGCGCAGGAACGCGAGAACGTCGCTGCGGCGATCGCTTTCGAAGCGAAGGTCTCGGGGTTCAGCCAGATTGACCACGTTAAGCCGCTCGGTAACGGTCCCGGCATGTTTGTAGTGCAGGGTGCGCTGGAGGATCCGTCTCACAAGCGCATTTATGTCGATCAGCAGCAGGTGGCGGATCAGTCGGTGCAGAAATCATCGGAGTTGGCGCAACAGACCCAGGCGGTGCGGAGCGATGCGCAGCCGAAGCAAGACAATCAAGGCCGCGCGTTTGCCTGACAACGGCGGGTGGCAAGCGTGCCGCCGGCTGGAGGCGCGCTTGCTACCCGCGGATGCGTGGAATTTATAAATGTATGGAGACGGATGATGAGTGAAAGCATGGCCAATGAAGAACGCGGTTTGTACTGTTCGGATCCTTGTCGACAAGGCTGCCGACCCGCTGGCGCTATATTTCGGCTGTGTGCGGCCATTGCCATGCTTCTCATGGCAGCCTGCGAACGCATCGATCCGCAGGTCTCTGCAGTCGAATCACCGGCAGCTACGGCCGGCCCGAATGTAGCTGCACAACCGGTTTCTACGATACCTGCGCAGACGGTGCCGGATGCGAATCCCGAGGCCGATCCGCTGATTGGTATGCGTCACATCGCAGGCGTAAGCTGCACTCGTTCGGAATCGGGCATCCATACCTGCACCACATCCGGCTACGACATCAGCGGTGCCGATCGTGCCTGCGCCGAGGACGACAGCGGATTCGGCGCGGTACTGGACGATGCTGGCGTGACTCTGCTGGACCGGTTTCCCGGCAGCGGCGCGAATCCGATCGCCAAGCTTCCCAAAGGACAGTTTTTCTGCGTGCAGTTCGTCGCCGACGCTACGGCGGGCGGCGAAGGGTGGGCTTATGTCACCGCGATTCCGCCGGCATTGGTCAAGCGCTGCGAAGGCAATCCATCCTGCGGCGATCTGCCGTTCGCGCCGGAGTGGCGCGGCGAAGCTCAGCAAGGGACATGCAAAGTCGGCGAGGAAGGCCGTTATACCGTCGCCTGCCCGGCGGGCTGGGTGCAGCGCTCCGCGATTGAGGAATATTCGATGGGACTCGGTGGTGGCTGATTGCCGATGGGACAACTGCCATGCATCCGCAGCACTGATCTATCAGGCGTAGCGGCATGGAACAAACTATGTTGACGCAGGTGAAGCGCGATTCGATGCATAGCGCCTAGTACGACGTACCTTCACCTCTGGATTGATCGCCCGGTCTGCATAAATCTCTGCGTCCATAGTGTTTCATCGCTTGGAGTTTGAATCTGATGTTTCGTCACACACGCTTCGTTCTGCTACTTGCCGTCGTGATACTGACCGCCGCCTGCAAGCCTTCCGCGCCGTCTCCGGCGGAAGCCGCAGAGGCGCCTGCCCAGGCCGCGAACACGGCCGCAACGCCGCCGCCCGCGACGGTCGCCGACGTGGAGCTGCCCGGGGTGCTGAAGACAGGAGTCGGGTTTCCCGAGGCCCGCGCCGCGCTGGCTGCCGCCGGCTGGCTGCCGCTGCATGATCGCGCCGACTGCATGGACAAGCTGGGTGGTCGCTCGGCGCTGTGCTACAGCACGCCGGAACTCGCCTCCTGCGAAGACGCAGGCTGCACGTTGGAGTTCGCCAACGCCGATGTCATGCAGCGTCTGAGCCTGATGGTAGGCGCGCCGGTCGGGTCAGACCCCGACGAAACCCCCGCATTCGGCGCGGTGAAATCGTGGGCGCTGTCCTCGATCGGCGCAACGGCTCCGGCGGGTGCGTGTCCTGCCGCCGAGTTCGACGCTTTCCTGAAGATGTTTGCGGCCGACCCGCTGGTGCGCGCGCAGTACACCGCGCCGCTGGTGCGGGTGGCGCAGACGATCGGCCGCGGCGACGCCGGCGATCAGACGCAGCAGACCTACGTCGTAGCCGGAAACTACACCGGCTTCGCGCTGAGCTACCGCGACGGCGCCTGGTATCCGTCGGTCGACGCGAGCGCGCCGCGTCCGGCGCCGCTGGATGTCCGCATATCCGCCGAAGACGGCGGTGCCTATTACGTGAACGTGCCGGGTAACGTCGAGGGCGTCTCCTACCGTTTTGAACGCCACAACGACTGCTGGCGGTTGGCCGCCGATCGGGATGCCGCGATCTGAAGTCATCGCGCCCTCGCTCAACGATCTTCCAGACAACGATTTACCAAGGACAGACACCGCCATGAGCAACGACCGCATTGTCATCCGCGAACCGCGCCTGGATCTGGGCGTCAACCGCGAAGTCCCGACCAGCTTCACAGGTGAGCAGGCCTACGATTGGCTGGCCATCCATCATCCGCAGACCAACGCCGCCGCGGTGCGCAACGGCAATGCGGCGGCGCAGGCCGATCCGGCGCAGCAGCAGGAACCGAACAGGGTCGCGGTCGGCGCACGCTGATCATGCGCACATACCCATGCAACACGAGAGATTGAAGATGAAAGCAAGCGTTGACCGGGAAAACATGAAACACAGGGATCCGGAAGCTCCGATGTATTCCGCTGCGACCGCATCCGCTGTCGACGCGCTGCGCATCGCGTCGCTGGCTGCGGTGATGAGTCTGGCACTTGCCGGCTGTCAACCGGCTGCGCAAGCGCCCGCGGATCGTGATACATCCGCGCCGCCGATCGCTGCGGCGATGTCGTCGACCGTATCGCCTGCGGCGGACGTGCCTGCAGCGGACGCCGTTCCCACCGCAGAGGAAGCGCTGGTCGCAGCAACTACGACGACAACGCAGGCGGTACTGGAGCGCTTCGCAGCGCCATCCGCGCCCGGCTGGGATGCATTTTCGGTCGTGCCCGGGGTGACTTGGAACGAGGTTGCGCCGGTGGCCGCGCCCGGTGCCCTTGGGGCCGAAGATGCGATGTCGCGCGCAGGCAAGCTGGAATGGGTCGATATCACGGTGCAGGCCGGTGCCGGGCCCCAGCGCAGCGATGCGCAGGCACAGCGCGAGCGTGAAGTAGGCCTGACTCTGCTTGGACGCGAGGCCGTCGAGTCGATCGCCTTCCGCAAATACCGTCCCTCGACCGAGTACGAGGCCACGCTGCAGGCGCAGTTGGGCGACGGCGCCACGCTGCGTCGCATCGCCGACCGCTGCGCGCGCAATTTCGGCAGCCGCGGCGTCAACACGCGCGGCAGCGCCTTCTTCGAGCTTCGCCTGGACCAGCGCGTGCCGCTGTTCGTGGAAGGCTATGCGGACAAGGACGGCGGCAAATACGGCCCCGGCTACACGACATTCGAATTCACCCGCACGCGTCCGGATACGCGCATCGCCGACATGGGCTGTGTCGCGTCCTGAGACCGGCCCGCCCGAAACGATCGACAGTCAGTCACTACAGAACAACTAGGGAGACAGCAACATGGCACAGAATCCTGAGCGTTCCGTCGCCACCGCGAATGAGTATGCCGCCGGCAACATCGGCAATCTGGACGACGCTTGGACCCGGCGTCTGGTCGCATCCGTCGTCGATACCGAAAGTTCCGGCGGGAATCTGCGCGCGGACAACGGTTATGGCTATTACGGCCGGTACCAGGGCGGCGCCGGCTGGCTGGTCGATGCCGGGCTGGTCGATCGCGAGAAGTACGATGCCGCGCTGAAGGCGTCCGGCTTCAGCAATGACTGGGATTGGGGCGTCAACGGCGGTGCGCAGCGGTTCCTGGGCAACGCCGTCAATTGGAAGAACGGCCAGAGCCTTGAAGCCTACCTGGGTTCCGCCACGCTGCAGGACCAGGCCTTCCTCACCAACTCCAACGCGACCTACAGCCAGGCGGTGCGCAACGGCATCCTGAGTGCGGACACTGAGCCGAATGTGGTGGCGGGTTTCCTCAAGGCCCGTCATCTCGGCGGCTACGACAACGCGGTAGATGCGGCGCAGGGGCGCGGCACCGTCGCCGATGCGAACGGCACCACCACCGGCAAGTATTACGACGACATCGCGCGCAACAACGATGGCTTCGACCGCTATTTCGTTCCGGATTTCGTCCGTACCGAAACCGGCATCACGATCGACCCGATGGCCGACGGCGTGCTGAAGCACGGCGAGCGCGGCGAGGCGGTGCGTGCGCTGCAGGAGGCGCTGAACGCTGCGGGTATCCGCGACGCCAATGGCCAGCCTTTGCCGACGACCGGTTACTACGGCGACATGACCCAGGCGGCGGTGCGTCAGTATCAGGAACAGAATAGCCTGGAGCCCGACGGCAAGGCCGGCAATAACACGTTGACCGCGCTGGGCCTGAAGCAGGATCCGCCGCAGCCCGCACAGCCGAACCCGCCGCCGCCCACCGACGTACAGCCAGCCCCGGCGAACCCGCAGCAGCCGCCGACCGACGCGCAGCCAGCCCCAGCGAACCCGCAGCAGCCCCCGACCGACACGCAGCCGGCCCCAGCGAATCCGCAGCAGCCTCCCGTCGTTGAGCAGCCGTCGCAGACCGATCGCCCGCTGGTGTCCAATTCCAACCATCCCGACAACCGCCTATATCAGCAGGCCGTGGCGAATCTGGAACAACTGGGTCCAAGCGGCGGCTTCAAATCGCGCGAGGAATTGGAGAAGGCAGCGGCGGCAGTCGCGGTCGACGCCAAGGCGACCGGTCTACAGAGCATCGACCACATCAGCCGCACGACCGCGCCGAACGGGCAGACGTATCTGGTGGCGGTGCAGGGCGATCCAACCAGTCCTTCGGCGAAGAATTCGTTCATCGACTACGGCCAAGCCGTGAACCAGACGGTGGCGCAAAGCACGGCGATGGCCGATGTCCACAAGCCTGCGGTCGCGGCAGCGCAGGCCGAGCAGGAACCGAACAGGGTCGCGGTCGGCGCACGCTGACGCACGCGACGCGATGCAACGCGCCAGGGACGGCGCACTTTCACCCCCGGGTCATAGCGTCGTCGTCATAGACATCCGCGCCCCGGTTTTCATCCACAGGAGTTCCAAGCCGATGTTGCACAAAGCCGCCGTTATGTCCCTGCTGCTGGTCATGGCTGCGCTGTCGCCGGGCTGCAAGCCGTCCGATGCCCCGATGGCTGTCGAGGTGAAGGCCGAAACGGCATCCCCCGTGGCCGAGGCGCCCGTGCCGGCCGCTTCGCCGGCCCTAGCGGAAGCGCCCTTGCCGAAACCTGCGCTGCCGCCCGAAGCCTGCACGCTTGAGGGCGGCCGCGAGTTCTTCCAGCAGTTCGTCGAATCCGCCGACGTGCGGCGCGCTTACAGCAGGCTGGATCTCAAGGCCGGCATCGCTGCCGACGTTGCCGCGGCGCATCCGCAGTTCGACGGTTTCCGGATTGGTCTGGTCGACAACCGCTGGGTGCTGGTGGACCCCGCGATCGAGGCCGTCGACGCTCCGCGCGTGGAACTGAAGCGTTCGCTGCAGGGCAATACCTACACCGTCGATTACACCAGGGCGCGTTTTTCCAATAATGACGAAACTGTCGAGACCGATGGGGAAACGGCCCGATACACCTTCGAATTCGTCGACGGATGCTGGGCGTTGGTAAGCCAGACACCGGCCCCCTGACGCATTTGCTTCAAACGCCCCATTCGCCCGCTTATCCGCAGCGATATCGGATTCAAGGAGAGAAACAGTCATGCCCGGATACAAGATCGTCGAAAGCGTCGGCAGCAGCACCCAGCCAGTCACCAAATGGTCCGACATCGAACATCATCATCCCAGCGACCACCTGCAGGAAGCCGGACGCGTCTACGCCAAGGTCAACGGCAAGGCGGAAGAAGTCGCGGGCAACTACAGCGGCACCGCCGTGTACACCCCGGGCGGGCAGTTGATGGTGTCCAAGGACATCGTGCTGAAGAACGCCGACAACAACAGCGGCAACGTGCCCGTGCCTTCGCCGGCCAACGGCTACATCGGCGAAGTCAACCAGCGCAACGGCACCGTCACGATCCTCGACCGGCCCGGCGGCGAGATGATGTTCCAACTGCGGCACATGAAGATCGACGACAGTATCAAGCCGGGCGTCAAGGTCGAATACGGCCAGCCGCTGGGCATGCAGTCGGGTTATGGCAAGGGCGATCCCGGCTATTACGGCACCCATCTCCACATCGACGCCAACGCGAAGTATCTGGATCAGGCGGATCGTTACGTGCGCGACATGGCCAGCGGCGCGATCACCACCGACAAGCGTCCCGCCAACACGACGAATATCGTCAACGAAACGCCGCCGATCGAGCATATCTCCGGCAAGTTCCCGCCGCCGCCCAAGCAGGCGTTGGCCGACGGCAAGATCGAATTTGGCGAGAAAGGCCCGGACGTGGCGCTGCTACAGGAGAAGCTGCGGGCCGCCGACGCGCGCGACGCACAGGGCCGGGTGATCGGTCAGGACGGCGATTTCGGCAACGGTACCAAGCAAGCGCTGGAGAATTATCAGAAGGCCAACAACCTGCCGGCGACCGGCGTTGCGGACAAGCAGACCCTGACCCAACTGGGAGTGATCGGCGGCCAGCAGCAGACGCCGACCCAGCCCGCACCCACGCAGCCCGCCCCGACCCAGCCTGCGCCGACCCAGCCCGCTCCCGTGCAGCCCACACCCGCTCAGCCGACACCCGTGCCGCCGGCGCAAAACCTGCCGGCCGACGTGCAGCGCGCGAAGACCAATATCGAATCCTGGCATCTGGGCCAGACCTCGGCGCAGTTCGAGACCAGCAACCGCGGCCCGGGTTTCATTTCCACCGGCAAGGGTGATCTGGGCGGCAAGTCCTACGGTCTGTATCAACTGTCGTCGACCCAGGGCAGCCTGGCCGAATACGTGGGCCAGTCGGCCAGGTACGGCGCCGAATTCAAGGGGCTGACGCCCGCGTCCCCGGCCTTCGACACCAAGTGGAAGGAAGTGGCGGCGCGCGACCCGCAGGGCTTCTCCACCGACCAGCACACCTTCATCAAGAAAGAATTCTTCGACGTCCAGAACGAAACCCTGAAAGGGCGCGGCGTCGATCTGAGCGACCGCGGCCGTGCGGTGCAGGACATGCTGTGGAGCACCTCGGTGCAGTTCCGCAATCTCACGCCGAACGTCGTGGCCAACGGACTGAAGGACAAGTTCGGCGAGGGCTACCAGTTGTCCAAGCTGAGCGATGAGCAGATCGTCGGCGCGGTACAAGATTACAAGCTGAAGCGCAACGACAGCCTGTTCAGCGGTTCGCCCGATCTGTGGCCCGGCCTGCGCGACCGCGCGAAGAACGAGAAGACCGAGCTGACCGAACTGGCCCGCGACGAGCAGACCCTGAAGAAAGCCGGCGTAAGCGTGCCGATCGACCTCGAAAAAGGCCCGGCCCCGAACGCCACCGGCGGGCGCACCAAGGATCCGATGGCCGACGGCGTGCTGATGAAGGGCGAGGAAGGCCCCGCGGTGAAGCGTCTGCAGGAAGCCTTGAACGCTGCGGGTATCCGCGACGCCGAAGGCAAGCCGCTGCCGACCACCGGCTACTTCGTAGACAAGACCGAGGCCGCGGTGATCAAGTACCAGCAGCAGAAGGGACTGGAAGACGACGGCAAGGCGGGCAAGAACACCTTGACCGCGCTGGGTCTGCTTGCGCCCGAGCAGAACAAACCGGTCAGCGGCGATAAGCCGCCGGCGCCGGTGAACGGTCAGCCGCAGCCGCCGGCCCAAAGCGAGACGCCGCCGCTGGGGAATCCCCAGGCCCCGCCCCCGGCGAACGCTCAGCCGCAGCCCCAGCCGCCGGCGAACGGCCAGCCGCCACCGCCGGTCAACGGCGACAAACCATCGGTTCCGGCCCCCGAAACTCAGCCGCAGACGCCGGCTCAGACCGACAAGCCGCTGATCTCCAACCCCAACCATCCCGACAACAAGCTCTACCAGCAGGCGGTCTCGAATCTGGAGCAGTTGGGCCCGAGCGCGGGCTTCGCGTCGCAGCAGGATCTGGAGAAGGCCGCCGCCGCGGTGGCTGTGGATGCCAAAGCGACCGGCCTGCAGGACATCAACCACATCAGCCGTACCACCGGTGCGAACGGCCAGAACTTCCTGGTCGCGGTGCAGGGCGATCCGACCAGCGCGGCCGCGAAGAATTCCTACATCGACTACGGCCAGGCGGTGAGCCAGACGCTCGAGCAGAGCACGAAGATGGCAGACGCCGGCAAGCCTGCACAGCAGGCCGAGCCGCAGGAACAGCACAAGGTCGCCCTGAGCGGCCGGTAAGCGCAAAGGCGCCAGGGACGGTGCCACACCCCGACGGTGAGGTGCATGCCGCACTGCCGGGCGAGTGGTTTGAGCACGGCACGCCCGCAGACTCGACACCTGCCGGAATTTCGGCGACAACGACAGATTCGACCAAGACAGGATTCGACGACATGACAGGAATGGGCATGAGCCACGGTAAGGAAGTCCGTCGCGGATACGCGTTCGCGCTGCTGGCATTCGCGCTGCTGGCCGGTTGCAGCAAGCCGCCGGCCGCAGCAGAGCCGCAGCCCGCGCTGCAAGCTGCAGAAACCAGCGCTGTGGTGGAGACGGAGGATGTCATGGAGACGGGCGACGTGCAGGTCGACGCCGTCATCCAGGACGAAGCGACCGCATCGTCGCCCGCGGAAAAGCGCATGCTGCGCGACTCGTTCACGCAGTGTCTTGAAGCTGCCGGCGGCGTGGATTCGGCGATGCAGGACTGCATCGGCAGCGAATACGAATACCAGGACGGCCGTTTGAATGCAGCCTATGCGAAGCTCAAGCGCACGCTGGCCGACGCTGAGATAGCCGAGTTGCGCACCGAGCAACGCGGCTGGATCGCCGAGCGTGACGCCAAGTGCGTGTGGGATGCGAAAACCGAAGGTTCGGCCCAGCGTCTGCAGGCGAATCAATGTCGACTGGATGCGACTGCAGTGCGTGCGGGCGAACTGGAAGCGA
>JAYUIZ010000051.1:0-9850 GCA_043765595.1 Lysobacter sp.
CGAGCGCCGGCACCGCGGACGTCCGGCAGGACGTCGCGACCGTCGCGACGCTTCCGAAGGGTTCTGCCGTGGTTGTCACCCATACGAATCCGAGCATCGGGACGAACGTCGGCCATCGCGATGTATCGAGGACCAAAAAGGACGGCAGCTGGGTTCTCGAAAGTTGCAGCAAGGCCGGTCGCAGGCAGCGGGTCTACGTGCAGGTTTATGACGAGAACTCCCGCGCGCTGCTACAGGGCGTCGAATGGAAGTCGCTCAGGCCGCAGGTGATCATGCCCGGTATCGAGAACGTCAGGATCACCGCCGCTGCGCGCGACGCATCGCCGCCGACGCCGCATCCGGTCCCGACACTGCTTGTCCACGACAGCGACAAGGACGGCGCATGCGCGGAGGAACTGCGGGATTGGCTTTCGCTGCAAGTCAAAGTCGAGCGGGCACGATTCGATGTACGTCCCTTGCCCAAGGGATTCTCCAGCGAACCGGGCGTCATCGAACTGTGGTGGCCGCCGCAGACGCCGCAGACATCGAACCGGTGATCGCAGCGGGACATACGCGCGGTCCATGACCTGTGGCGCATACAGCGCCCCGGGTCCAGCGCGAAGATGGGCGATTGCCCGTTGGCCGTCCCCGAGGAGTTGTCCCCGTCATGTCTTCACGCCTTTCCGCACTCCGCCCACGGGCACTTCGTCCGCATGCGCTTCGCCCGTTGCTCCTGCCGGCGCTGATCGCACTCGCGCTGATCTCGCCTACCGCCTTCGCCCAACAGGCGCCCGCGCCGCAGACCCAGCCGCAGACCCAGCCCGCCACCGGCTACCGCGAACCCGTCGCCGCGCTCAAGGCCATCGTCGACGCCGCGCGCGCGCCGCAGCTGTCGCTCAGCCCGCGCCGCGATCTGGCCGCGCTGCAGAAGATCCCGCCGCTGCCGTCCATCGCGCTGGTCGCGCAGCCGGAGCTGAAACTCGCCGGGCTGCGCCTCAACCCGCGCAGCTATTCGCCCAGCCGTTTCTCCTTCGCCAGCGATCTGTGGCTGATGGACGTGGCCACCGGCAAGGAGACGCGCATCGACGGTCTGCCGCAGCCGCTGTCGCTGGCAGCGGTGTCGTGGTCGCCGGACCAGAAATACCTCGCCCTGAACCAGCAGGATCCCAACACCGGCGGCAATGAGCTGTGGCTGGTGGACGTTGGCGCGCGCAAGGCGCGCAAGCTGCTGGATCAGCCGCTCAACACCGTGCGTGGCAGCATGAGCTGGATGCCCGACAGCAAACGCCTGCTGGTACACCTGCGCGTGGGGCAGGGCGGCGCGCCTGCGGCCGACATCATTCCTTCCGCCCCCAATACTCAGGAAACCAGCGGTAGCGGCAGCGTGCGTCAGCTGCGCACCTACCAGGACATGCTGCGCAACGAAGGCGACGCACGTACGCTCGAACATTACCTGCGCGTGCAGCCGGCGCTGGTCGGTGTGGACGGCACGGTCGCGAACATCGGCAAGCCCGATCTTTACATCGGCCTTGCGCCGTCGCCCGACGGCAAACATCTGCTGTCGCAGCGCGCCGAACGCCCGTTCTCGTACCAGGTGCCGCTGAACTTCTTCCCGCGCAGCATCGACGTGCTGGATCTGTCCGGCAAAGCGCTGCACAGCGTCGCCAAACTGCCGCTGTTTGAAGGCCTGCCCAGCGGCAACGACGCCACCACCACCGGCGTGCGTTCCATCGGCTGGCGCAGCGACGCCCCGGCCACCCTGGTCTGGGCCGAAGCGCAGGACGGCGGCGACCCGTCGAAGCAGGTCGACATCCGCGACCACGTGCTGATGCAAGCCGCGCCGTTCGACAAGGCGCCGACCGTGCTGGCGAAACTCGGCAACCGCTACGCCGGCGCAGAGTGGGGCCGCGGCGATGTCGCCCTGGTCAGCGAATTCTGGTGGAAGACCCGCAAGGTCCGCTCATGGCAGGTCGCGCCCGACGCGCCGGCCACCGCGCCGAAGCTGGTGTTCGAAGGCTCCAGCGAAGACCGCTACAACGACCCGGGCAACCCGGTGACCATGCGCGATGCGAACGGCTTCGCGCGCCTGCAGTTCAGCCCCGACGGCAACAGCATTTATCTGATCGGCGACGGCGCCTCGGCCGAAGGCGACCGTCCCTTCCTCGACCGCTGGAACCTCGCCGACAACAGCAAGCAGCGTCTGTTCCGTTCCGAAGCGCCGACCTATGCGGCAGTGGCCGCAGTGCTGGACGACAGCGCCAGCAAGCTGCTGATCACCCGCGAATCGCCGACCGATCCGGTAAATTTCTATCGCCTCGATCTTGCCGCCGGCCCGGCGGGGAAAGCCGGCGCGCCCGTCGCGCTCACCAATTTTCCGCATCCCACGCCGCAGCTCAGGGACGTGAAGAAGGAACAGATCCGCTACAAGCGCAAGGACGGCGTGGAACTCACCGGCACCCTGTACCTGCCGCCCGGCTTCGAACCGGGCCGCGACACACCGCTGCCGCTGCTGATGTGGGCGTATCCGGCCGAGTTCAAATCCGCCGCCGCCGCGTCGCAGGTCACCGATTCGCCGTACCGTTTCAACGCCATCAGCTTCTGGGGGCCGCATCCGTTCCTCGCGCGCGGTTACGCCGTGCTGGACGACCCCTCGATGCCGATCGTCGGCGAAGGCGACAAGGAGCCCAACGACACCTACCTGCCGCAGCTGATCTCGAGCGCCGAAGCCGCCATCGACGAGACCGTGCGTCGCGGCGTAGCGGATCGTGATCGCGTCGCCATCGGCGGTCATTCCTATGGCGCATTCATGACCGGCAACCTGCTCGCGCACACGCGCCTGTTCAAGGCCGGCGTCGCCCGCAGCGGTGCTTACAACCGCACGCTTACCCCGTTCGGTTTCCAGGCCGAAGAACGCAACTTCTGGGATGCCCGCGACACCTACCAAAGCATGTCGCCGTTCAACTACGCCAACAACATCAAGGACGCACTGCTGATCATCCACGGCGAAGAGGACAACAACTCCGGCACCTTCCCCATCCAGAGCGAACGCATGTATGCCGCGGTCAAGGGCCTGGGCGGCACCGCGCGCCTGGTGATGCTGCCCAAGGAAAGCCACGGCTACCGCGCCCGCGAATCGATCCTGCATATGCTTGCCGAAACGGATGCGTGGCTGGATGAGCATGTGAAGAATGCGAAGCTGGTCGAAGCCGCACCGCCAACTGCAGCGAAGTAACAATCGGCATGCCCGCCGGTCCGACGGGCCGGCCGGCATGCAACGTGTAAGCGCGACATGGTTGTTGCGCGCGGGGATTGGAAAGATGACGGCGTCGAAGGATGCGTTGTACGCGGGTCGCAGCGCATCGTTGTCTGCTAGGGCCCGCCAACATTCATTACAAGGAAATAGTGCAATGAAGCATCCGTTTATCACCGCACTCGCAGCCACCGTTTTCGCCATCGGCCTTGCCCTCGCGCAACCCGCGCAGGCGCGTGGCGACACCATCAGCGACGAAGAAGCAGGCATGGTCTGCGACGAAAGCACACTGGGCTATTACCTCGACATCGACTTCCGTCTGTACCAGTGCGACGGCAGAAACTGGGTGAATATCGGCGGCATCTGACCGCGATTCACCTGCTGCTTCGCACGATTCAAGCCGCTGCGTTTATTCGCAGCGGCGATCGTTTTTGTGGGAGCGGCGGGAGCCGCGATGGGTGAGGGGCCGTTTAGGCCAAACGTTGCGGAAGACAAGGATCAGGTTAATTTTCCGCCGCCTACAGAGCATAAGCGGTATGGAGGAGCTTTCCGATTGTTTAGATTCGGGCCGGGATTTCACCCGAAACAAGAATGCGATTTTGATCGTCGGATTCACAGTTGAATCCGCGATCGAAGAAACATTCATATCGAAATTTTTCGATCAATGGACTCTATCGAAAAGAAAGACTGGCAAGTCCGTCGATGCGCTGCGCCTGACTTCCGTCACAGTCCAGATATCCGCCGCATTGTCGTTGCATCTGGTCTCGAATATTCTGCGGCAGCGGTGGCTTGCAAGACAAGATGAGAAACCGCCAACAGGCAAGGGATGGCCAAGGCAAGAGGCCAAGTCGTTCCCTTGCGGTAGTGCGGGCTACCGTACATCGGCGCCGCCCAAAGCGCGGCGTTCTCATTTGCCAGTCTATGGAAGGAACTGAATATGAATCGTCAGAAACTGCTTTGCACTGCAATCCTCGCCGGCGGCGTGCTGTATGCACTCGGCATCGCGCCCGCTTTCGCCGCCGAATTGCGCACCAATGCGCGTCCGATCGACGGTCGTTATATCGTCGTGCTGAAGGAGAACGTCGCCCGCCTGTCTTCGGAACGCGGTGCCCGCCCGCGGATCGCCGACATCGCCAAGGAGATGGTAGGTACGCATCGCGCCAGGCTGCTGCAGAGCTACGAGCATGCCTTGCGCGGCTTCGTGGTCGAGGCCAACGACGCCACGCTGGCGAAGCTGCTCGCCGATCCGCGCGTAGCCTACGTCGAGGAAGACGGCATGGCATATCCCAATCCCACGCAGGGCGGGGCGACCTGGGGCATCGATCGCGTTGATCAGGTCAACCTGCCGCTCAGCGGCACGTATACCTACGACACCACCGCCTCCAATGTGCATGCGTATGTGATCGACAGCGGCGTGCTGGGCACGCACACCGAGTTCACCGGGCGCATGGGCAATGGCTATACGGCGATCTTCGACGGCCAGGGCACCAGCGACTGCAACGGGCACGGCACGCACGTCGCAGGGACGCTGGGCGGCACCACCTGGGGCATCGCGAAGGGCGTCACCATCCATCCGGTGCGTGTCTTCGGCTGCAGCGGCGGATCCGCGTGGTCCACGATCATCGCCGGCATCGATTGGGTCACCGCCAATCATGTGAAGCCCGCGGTGGCCAACATGAGCCTGGGCGGCGGCGGCAATACCTCGGTGGATGCCGCGACCAACAATCTGATCAACGCCGGCGTGACCGTGGTGGTGGCTGCAGGCAATCAGGGCGCTGATGCCTGTGGCTATTCCCCGGCGCGCGTGGCCAACGCCATCACCGTGGGATCAACCCAGAGCAACGACGCGCGCTCGTGGTTCTCCAATCACGGCAGCTGTCTGGACATCTTCGCGCCGGGATCGGGCATTACCTCGGCTTGGTGGACCAGCACCACCGCCAGTACCGCCCTGGACGGCACGTCGATGGCGTCGCCGCACGTCGCCGGTGCGGCCGCCCTCCATCTGGCCGGTAATCCTAATGAGACGCCATCGCAGGTCGCCAACGCGCTGATCAACAAGGCTTCGCTCAACAAGGTCAGCGATGCCCGTCCCGGCTCGCCCAATCGCATGTTGTATACGTTGACGCCGACGGCGCAGCCGCCGGTCATTGCCGGCGTGTACTGTTCGGGCCAGGGCAGCGGATACTGCTCGGTGAGCTACACCTCGTCGACACCAGTGGTTTCGGTGACCTGGAGCGGCGGTGCCAGCGGTCAGGGATTCGGCGATTACTATTGGAACGTCTGCAGCTTCGCCGGTTACTGGCAGAGCATCTCGGTGTCGGTGCAGAACAGCGTGGGGACCACCAACAGCTATGCCGATGTATTCTGCCAGGGCGGTTACGATCCGTAAGTGCGTCGCGAACGTCGACACTGCGCCGCCGTCTGCGAAGACGGCGGCGTATCCGGCTGATCGCATCGCACCAGCGTTACGGATACGTGCCAACCGTGAGCCATTTCCAGATGATGTTTCGCATCTTCGGTGCGATTCCGCGCGACCCCGCAGACCGCTGCGTCATGCGGAATCGCCTGTCGTCCGCTCAAGCTTCCGCATCCCGTAGCCACTCCGGCCCGGCAATTCCCCTACGCCGCCGCGGCGCAGGGGCCCGTTCCAATCGCGGCGGATGGTCTGCAGATACAGGTTGTCTTCGGTCAGACGTTGGCGCAGGTTCGCGGTGAAGCAAGTAGCCCGGGTAAGGCCAAAGGCCGCACCGGGGGCTCTTGAATTTGAACCATCACGAATACATGGCTGCTTGCGTTTCCCGGGTGCGCGCTACGCGCTTACCCGGGCTACGAATGCTGTTGAACCGAAGGCTCGCTCCTTGGCGAAAGCCGCTATTGCAGCATGCCCATTGCTTGCGGGCCGCCTCTCATCCGTCTGCGATGGCGATGTTTTTTGTGGGAGCGGCGGGCACAGCAGCACCCGCCGAATCCCGATCATCATGCGGTCAGATATTGATGCTGTTCGGAATGCCGTTCGGCAGCAGGAAGCTGTAGCCGATCCGTTTGGTGTTGCGCGCTTCGATCTGCGTTTGTACATCGCGAAGTGCATGTTGGAATTGCTTCAGCGGCCCGCCATCGCGCGTGATCTGATGATCCTCGAACCATTCCAGATACGGAATGTGATTGCTGCGGTAGTCGCCCAGTGCGCGGAAATGCACCGAGCCCAGCAGATACAGCAAGTTCAACTGCTCAAGTGCAGTGTCGACCGGAGGAAACATCGCCAGCCACTGCTGCTCGTTGTGGCCGTTCTGGGCCGCAGGCGCGTCCTGCCAGCCGGCCCCGGTGATCGCCGGGGCGTAGGTCATCAGCGGCTTCTGCGGGAAATTCACCGCCGAATGCTGCGCGGTGGCGGTGAAGATCACCATCGTCAGCACATCGATCAATTGCGCGCGCTTTTTGATCGGCTTGAAGCCTTTGAGCTTGCCATCGCCGAGCAGCGATGCGCTCCATGCGGCGAGTTCGCTGTCGCCGGTCACGGCTGCGTCATCGACATAGTAAACGCCGACATAGTCGTGCACCCATTGTTTGATCGCTGCCCAGACCAGCAGAGCATCGTCGCGATAAGGGTAGTCCGGAAGGCGCGCCGGGTCGTCGACGCGCCGCGCGGCCAGATCGGCCGGCAACATGCTCGCGTAGAAGTCGAAGCCGAGCCGATCGGTGCCGGCCGCATGCTGCGATCGCTCGATGGGCGCGCCGAACACATGGTCGATCGGGCTGCCGGCCGAGATCAGCGAACCCGCTGCCGCGTTGTTGATGAACAGCGTACCGAGGCAATGCGGGACCAGCAGGATGTTGATCGGGTGATTGTCGGCAAGACAGCGATGAGTGGCGACCGCGAACGCCTCCATCACCAGATGGGTGCGCGCCAGATGCACGAACAGTTCGTGATAATTGCCTTCGGCCACTTGCACGACGGTCTTCGCCATCTGCCAGCCCCAGCCCAGTGCGCTGCTCTGCGATGCCGGGAAGAACAGCGGATGCTTCGCCGGATCCTGCCCGCATTGGATCGCCACAGGCACGATCTGCGTGCCGCCCTTGGGGATCGCGAACAGCGCGATTGGCGCGAACACATGTTTGGTCAGTCCGTCGGTCTGGCCGGGAACTGCGGCGAGATAATCGAGTTCTTTGTAGTCGAGCAGATAGACGCGATGCTCGGCCAAGGCGGCGTCCAGGCTGTCGCCCGCGCCCATCACCGCATGGTATTGGGCGGCGCTCAGCGGCAAAGTCGCGGGCAATGCATCGATGCCGCGAATCAGCATCGGATTGGGCCCGGCGACGCGGTAACGCGCGAAGCTGGCATCGTCCATGAAGTCATGCGCGATCGTCGGCAGCGGAAGCGTCTTGAACAGCGCCTCGTATTCGGCCAGCGTATTGCCTTGGCTGGTCTCATGCTCGAATTCTGCGACCAGCTGCTTAAACTCCGCGAGCATGTCTTCAAACGAGTCGGCATGCTGCACGGCGATATGTTTCGCAGCCGACAGCACTTCCTCAGCGGCGCTGGTCAGCGCCTCGTCGGGGTGGGTGCTTTTCAGCGCTTGCGTCGCGGCGAGCCGGCTGCGCACTTCGGCCAGGCGCTCCTGCGCCAAGGCGTTCTCGGCCAAGCCTTTCTGTTTGCCGTTCTCCAACTTCACCACCAGAAAATTTTCTGCGATTTTCAGGCCTGTTTCGAGGACCAGCAGCAGCCACGGCAGACTCGGCTCATCGGTGGAGGGCACGGATGCTGCCATTGGTACGCCAACCACGTTTGGTATCTGATCGTCCCAGACATACTTCTGCTGGCTTTCCTTCAATTGTTTTTGCCGTTGGCGTCTCCCGCTGGCAGAGTCGTTCTGCGGCAGCGACGGGTGCAAACGGGGAAACAGGCGCGAAACGATCGACATATGCAGTCCTTGGCGTAGTTGAAAGGGCGACGCATTGCAACGAATGCGACAGCGCAAGCATATACCGAAGTCTGGGCCGGAATTCCACTTGGCGCAGCTGGGTGCATCAGCGGAGCATCGTGCGCCATGCCTTACCCGCGATGGCATATGACGGCTGTGGCTTTATGCACCCTGCTAGGCTACGAAAAGCCGGGTTCCAGCTCTCATCGCAACGTCAGCACAGCACAATGAACATGCGAAAGACCATGTGCTTTGCATATCACGCGACGGCGTATGACGCCTTCGGCTTGTACACCCTACGAAACTTTCGATATGCGCGGCTTGATGCTCAGCTTTCCGCATCCCGCAACCACTCCGGATTCGGCAGTTCGCGCACGCTGCGGCGCAGGGTTTCGTTCCACTCGCGGCGGATGGTTTGCAGGTAGGGATGGTCTTCGGCCAGACGTTGGCGCAGGTTCGCAGTTAAGCTGTCGCGGCGGTACAGCAGCAGATCCAGCGGCGGGTCGACCGAGAGGTTCGAGCGCATGGTCGAATCGAAAGACAGCAGCATGCATTTGCAGGCTTCGCTCAGCGAAGTTTCCGGCGTGATGGCGCGGTCGAGGATGAATTTACCGAACTTGCTTTCGCTGGTCTGGAAGTAGGGCATCTCCGGCGAGCTTTCGATGAAGTTGTTTTCGGAATACACCAGGCACAGCCGCGGCGCTTCGCCGGCAATATAAGGACACGCACCACTGCGTTGGGTAATAGCACTGGCAACCCCGATTCGACGGGACAATGCGGTGACCGTGAGCGACCATAGCGGCGAATCTTGTCAAAGAACAGGCCAGCAGTTTTCGGGATTTTCGGGATTTTCTGAATTGTGGGCGTAGCTTTCTCGCCTTGTGGAAGCCACGCAAGTCGCGATGCCTTTGCCTTTGTAGGAGGGTCTTCAGCCCCGAAGGCTATGCCTTTGTGGGAGCGACGCAAGTCGCGAAGCTCTCGTGCTCTATTAGCAGAGCCGGCTTTCAACAGCCGAAAGCTGGTCAAGCTGATATTGTCTTGCTCTCTTTGACAAACGGGGGTAATGATCGCGTAGCAATCATCGGGGTATTTGCTGGTCGAGCGAGAAACGACACTCCGACCGCGATCGATCCACGCATCCACCGCAGACTGGATTCATCGATTCAAGCAATTGAAATCTGGATACCCATGATCGCGAGGAAAGGTTGCAGTGGTGATTTTCGTGCGAGCGGTGGTAGTTGCGGCCCGGCGGGTATGGTTAGGCTGGATTGTGAGAGAGATCTTGTTTCTGGTGAATGGTTTCGATCCGAAGCCGACGTCCGGAAAGCGAACCTGACTCTCTTCTTGGTTTGTAGGGCGGAACCGCCGAGAGCGATTCCGCAGTTCGCGGACAAATATGATCCATACCGGCGGAAGCCGCTGTGCGGGTTCCGCCCGGCGAATTTCGCATCACGACCTTTGGGTCATTGGTGCATTCTGCTAGGGCCGGGATTGCGTTCGTATGAGGCTGAGCTTAGAGTTGAGTCAAATTTGTCTCAAAGTTGGGTGTTCCCGCTCTCGGGGTATCTGCTCCCTACATGCCCCGCTGTAGACGTAAAAATAGAATGCCAGTATATGCCATCATCTTGTGTCATCATCGTATCATGATATCTATACCTAGATCCGCCACATCAGTATATATATGACCAAGCGTCTGCGATGC
>JAYUIZ010000052.1:0-3254 GCA_043765595.1 Lysobacter sp.
CCGCTGCTGGCGGGGCTTACGCAGGCGGCGGCGCGGGTGATCGATCCCGCGATCGTGGTCAATCCGTTGAACAATTACTTCTTCACCACCGCATCGACCTTCATGATCATCGCGGTGGGCTGGTTCCTCACCGACAAGGTCATCGAGCCGCGCCTGCGCAACACGCCGGTCGACGGCGACCCGGCGCAGCTGCCGCAGGCGATGGAAGCGATGACCCCCACCGAACGTCGCGGCCTGTGGTTTGCGGTGATCGCGATGCTGGTGGCGGCGGCCGTATTCGTGTTGACGCTGGTGCCGGCGGATTCGCCGTGGCGCGCGCCGGCCGATGCGCCGGGCGGCGTCGCCGGCCAGCTCGCGGTCGCGCAGGCGCCGGTGATGCAGTCGATCGTGGCGCTGATCTTCATCTTCTTCCTGATCCCGGGCGTGGTCTACGGCATCGCTTCGGGTTCGGTCAAAACCCATCGTGACATCATCGCCGGCATGAGCAAGTCGATGAGCGGCATGGGCTATTACATCGTCATGGCGTTCTTTTGCGCGCAGTTCATCTATGCTTTCGGCCAGAGCAATCTCGGTGCGTTGATCGCGGTCAAGGGTGCGGAGGCGCTCAAGAGCATGCAATTGCCGATGGGTCTGACCCTGTTCGGCATCATCCTGCTGACCGCATCTGTGAATCTGTTGGTGGGTTCTGCGTCGGCGAAGTGGGGCCTGATCGGCCCGGTGATGGTGCCGATGCTGATGCAGCTGGGCGTCTCGCCGGATCTCACCCAGGCCGCCTACCGGGTCGGCGATTCCACCACCAACATCATCACCCCACTCATGCCGTACTTCCCGCTGATCGTGGTGTTCTGCCAGCGCTACGTGAAAGGTACGGGCATCGGCACCCTGGTCGCCTTGATGCTGCCGTACACCGTGACTCTGCTGGCCGCGTGGACGCTGCTGTTGATGGCGTTCTGGGGGCTGGGCCTGCCGCTGGGGCTGCAGGCAGGTTACACCTATCCCGCTGCGGGGTGATCTTGCGCTGTCCTGCCGAGTTCCCCGGTCGCGGGATTGAACGGCGCTTGTTGCGTCGCAACAATACGGCGTCGGTTTGACGCGTATGCATCGGGTCGGTCATCCTCCGCCGGCCACGCCATCGGCGCGGGTTCGATTTTTCGCACGCAGTCCATCGCGCAAATAAATGACAGAGGGGACCCGCATGAGCGGAGCGACGAATACATCAGGCCAGACGGCCATTCCGGAATTCAGCCAGATCCTGGGGCATCCGAAACCGCTGTGGATGCTGTTCATGACCGAGTTCTGGGAACGCTTCGCGTTCTATGGAATCCGCTGGGCGCTGGTGCTCTATATCGTCGCGCAGTTCCACGGCGGCGCCGGCAGCGGCGAGAACAGCGCCAATCAGACCTACGGTGCTTATCTGGCGCTGGTCTATGCGGCAGCGATCTTCGGCGGCTATGTCGCCGACCGGGTGATCGGTTACCAGCGATCGATCCTGGTAGGCGCCGTCATCATGGCCGCGGGCCTGTTCATGATCGCGATGCCGAACGAGCAGATCTTCAAGCTTGGTCTGGCGACGATCATCGCCGGCAACGGTCTGTTCAAGCCCAATATCTCGACGATGGTCGGCAAGCTCTACAGCGCGACCGATGACCGCCGCGATTCGGGCTTCACCATTTTCTATATGGGCATCAATGTGGGTGCGATGCTCGCCCCGATCCTGACCGGTTGGCTGGCCGAGCGTATGTTCGGCGGCAACCCCGACCTGCCGGCCTACAAAGTGGTGTTCATCACCTCCGGCATCGGCATGCTGATCAGCCTGGTGTGGTTCTGGTTTGGCCGCGCCCAGCTCAAGGGCATTGGTAATCCGCCGGTCGGCGGAGAGGGACTGGGGCGGGTGCTGTTCACCTTCATCGGTGCGGTCATCGCCATCGCCCCGATCTATTTCCTGCTCTCGCTTGGCGCCAGTACTCTGCAGTGGGTGCTGCTGGCGCTGTTCGTCGCGCTGTCGATCATGCTGCTGGCCGAAGGTATCCGGGAAGGTTCGATGCAGCGCGACAAAGTGATCGCGATGCTGATCATCTTCGCGTTCAACGTCCTGTTCTGGATGTTCTTTGAACAGGCCGGCAGCTCCTTCAGTTTCCTGTCCGACAAGATCGTCGATCGCGACCTCGGTGCAGCCGGCGGTTTCATCTGGCCGAACGCATGGTTTCAGTCGGTGAACTCGCTTGCGATCATCACCCTGGCACCGGTGCTGGCGTGGCTGTGGGTGGCGATGGGGCGCGCCAATCCGTCGATCCCGCGCAAGTTCGGTCTCGGCCTGATCTTCAACGCCCTCGCGTTCGCGCTGCTGATGTTCGCGCTGTCGTCGCTGGTCGACGATGTCGGCAAGATCCCGTTCTGGACGCTCTTCATGGTCTATGTCATCCAGTCGGTGGGCGAGCTGTGTCTGTCGCCGATCGGCCTGTCGATGACCACCAAGCTCGCGCCGATGCGTCTGGTGGGCTTTGGCATGGGTGGCTGGTTCCTGTCCACAGGCATCGGCAACAACCTGTCGGGCATTTTCGCCAGCCACGTCAGCGGCGAAGGCGGCATGACTGTGGCGTCGGCCTACAGCGGTTACACCTTCGGTTTCTGGGCGCTGTTGCTTCCAGGGCTGCTGCTGTTCCTGATTGCACCGCTGATCCAGAAGCTCATGCACGGCGTGAAGTAATACCGCACAAGACAATCGGCGCGCATCGGGTAGATGCGCGCCGTGGCCTGGGAAGCCGGGCCCGCGATGCATCCACTCGAGGGGAGTCGAGTATGAATCCGTCGGTCAAACCGCCGCTGTGGTTCTAGGCTGTATCCGCGGCGATGCTGCTGTGGAACGGTGTAGGCGCGATGGCCTACGTCGCCGATGCGACGATCGCCGCCGACGCGCTGAACGCTCTGCCGGAGGCCGAACGCGCGCTGCGCGCATCGTCTCCGGCCTGGGCCACGGCAGCGTTTGCGGTCGCGGTCTTCGGCGGCGTGGTCGGCTGCCTGTTATTGCTGGTGCGCAGTCGCTGGACGCCACCGGTGCTGGTGGTGTCGCTGCTGGGCGTGGCGGTGCAGATGACGCACGCATTCCTGATCGCGAACAGCTTCGAGGTGTACGGACCGGATGGGCTGGTCATGCCAGCGTTGGTACTGACGTTTTCACTGATTCTGGTGTGGTTCGCGCAGCATGCGCGTACGCGCGGGTGGCTGGTCTAGTGTAGTGCTTCAAAAATCGCGAA
>JAYUIZ010000053.1:0-3254 GCA_043765595.1 Lysobacter sp.
CTCGTCGCCACCGCCAACCAAGTCGACAACCTCCCCGCCGAACTGCTGCGTAAAGGCCGCTTCGACGAAATCTTCTTCGTTGATCTGCCCACTGCCGAATCGCGTGCCGAATTGTTCGCGCTGCATTTGCACCGCCGCAGCGTGAACATGGAAAACTTCGATTTGCCAGCACTGGCGAGCGCCTCCGATGGATTCTCAGGCGCGGAAATCGAACAGGTCGTCGTCGCCGCACTCTACGCCGCACACGCGGTGCATCAACCGCTCAGCGAATTCCAGCTGCGCGCAGAATTGAAGAACACCCGGCCGCTGTCGGTGTTGATGGCGGAGCAGGTGGAGGCGTTGAGGGAGTGGGCATCGGCACGGACTGTGCCGGCGGATTGAGCGTTTTACATACAAATCTTTAGCCTCAAAACGGCCCCGGAATTGAGAACGAGCAACCGCCATGAAAAAAGATAAAATAAGTGATCTTTTAGAGTCCGCAATAGGAAATCATTCTTTGCAAGACTCAACTTCCGCGCTCATAGAGGTGGCACTAGATTCCGCCATGGAAGACGGCATACTTCGCGATATCCCAATCCTGGGCTCTCTCATTGGATTCGGACGAGCAGCCGTCTCTATCCGAGACAGAATTTTTATCAACAAGCTCGGATACTTCTTGAAAGAAATCGAATCGATTCCATCTGACCAAAGACGTGCTCTTATTGATGAAATCAACGCATCTGAAGAAGCCACCGTGAAAGTTGGCGAAAAGATTCTATACATCGTCGACAGATGCCAAGACCACCAATCTTCTCGTGCTGCAGGCAAAATATTCAGGGCTTTTCTCGAGAAAGAGATCAACTACAGTGACTTTGTTTCCTTGGCATCTGCTGTAGATCGACTACTTTATTCAGATCTTATTCGCTTTGTCATGGAAGAGCAGCATTCCAAGCCCGCATGGGAAGCAAACGCTTATTTCGGGACATGCCTGATTGCGTTTGACGAACTGCAGATATCAGTACAAGACCAGTGGGACCGCGATTCACGTGAGCCATATATCGTAACCGGCAATGACCTAACAATCTCAGCAACTGTACTCGGCCAAAAATTGCGAAAAATACTTTCTGGAATAAGCGCGCATAGCACCGAATAAAATTATGCTTCCCGCGAAAATCTCGATGGGAACTATATCTCCATGCGGCCACACCCACCGGCATCCATCAGCCGCGTAGGGCGGGTCTCGACCCGCCATCAAAGAAGCGACAACCCGCACGCGCACAGGCCACGCTGAAAGACAGGCCGCTTTCTGGACATGGGCAATTCTCCAAATGCACAGACGGGTCGAGACCCGCCCTACGCGCTATGGCAGCAAAACGTGTTTGTAATCCACCGGAGGCTCCACGGGAACATCGTTCGCTTCCAACATTCGCCGCATCATTGCCATCTCGTCGATGCCGCGGAACGCGCGCAGGATCGCAGCCTGTTCATCGGAGAAACCGGCGGCCCCGGCATAGCCCAGAGCGGTCCATTGCTCCATCAACCAACCCGCGCGCCTGCGCCGCAGCTCGACCCTTTCCCGAGCGGCATCGTCCATCGCCGCATTGCGCAGGATCGCGAGCCCGATCATGTGCGCGATCAATGTGTCCGAGGCATCAGCGAGCACAGCACCGTAACGTAGACAGGCCTCCCGCCGCCCGGGCTGCGAAAGTGCGTTGCCTTTGCACGCATGGATCGCAGGGCTGAAACGTGGCGTTTCCAACAGCATGAAGGCCAGCGCAAGCGCATAGGCGCGCGCACAGGGCGTTTCATCGTCGAACAACGCCCTTGCAAACTTCGGGTCGGGGGGATGACGTTCCACAGCATCCAGCGCTGCCCACAACAGTTCGCCGATATGGGTGTCCAAACGGCTATCGTCCTTCGCCGTTGCGAGCACGCCGCCGACGGCAGCGTCGTCATCGCGCAACGGCGCAAGGTTAGTGGGCTCCGCATCGCGCCATGCCTGCCGCGCAGCTTCCACGCGCACCTCGTCCCGTGGCGAGAATGGACGAATCAGCAGCATATACACCAGCCCATCGCCGCCGACATCGCGCGAAGCGCGGTCGACCCATTCTGCCAGTCGCGCATCGCCTTCGAGCAGCGGAAGGTTCGCGCTGGTGTGAAAGAGTTCGCCACCGAGGGACAGCGCCCGCAGGTTCGCGGCCAAGGCGAGGTTTCTCGCGCCACCATCGGCTGCCAGCCGGTCGGCCAGCCACGCGTGATACTCGCGGCTCGCGCGCTTCATCGTCTCGTGGCGCACGTCTTTTTCGTGCAGACAACGTTCCCGCGCAGAAGCCGAGCCGTCGGCGCACGGCCCATCGGCAGACTCTTTCCAAGCGGACAGTCCGCCCGGATGCTGCGCAAGTGCTGCCAACGGCAACCCAGCGATCAAGGCGATCGCGGTCGAAGCCATCATGCGCGCCATGTTTCTAAACACATGCGCTTTGTCGATCAGAAGATAACGCACGTCGCGCGCCTGGCAATCGTTGCAATGGCCACATCTTATCTGATCGCTGTGCCATTCATGGGAGAGCGTCTTCCTGTCGCGACTTCCATATTCCAAGGTTGAATTGTCATGAAGTCAGTGGTCGCCTGCAAACATCAGTGATTCTTGTGGGAGCGACGCGGGTCGCGACAGGCTGCTGGCTTTCAACAGCCGAATGGCTGGTCAAGATTTGCCGCAAGTCGTCGCGACTTGCGTCGCTTCCACAAAACAGCGTCTGCCTGTCGCGATTTCCGTGTTCCGGGGCTTGAATTGTCATGCAGTCAGTGGTCGCCTGCAGGCATCAGTGAGTCCTGTGGGAGCGACGCGGGTCGCGACAGGCTGCTGGCGTTCAACAGCCGAATGGCTGGTCAAGATCTGCCGCAAGTCGTCGCGGCTTGCGTCGCTTCCACAAAACAGCTGCGGCTTGAGTCGCTTACACAAAACAGTGTCTGCTTGTCGCGACTTTCGCGTTCCGGCATTGAATTGTCATGCAGTCAGTGGTCGCCTGCAGGCATCAGTGAGTCCTGTGGGAGCGACGCGAGTCGCGACAGGCTGAGGGCTTTCAACAGCCGAATGGCTGGTCAAGATCTGCCGCAAGTCGTCGCGACTTGCGTCGCTCCCACAAAAAAATGCGACTTGCGTCGCTTCCACAAAACAGCGTCTGCCTGTCGCGACTTCCGCGTTCCGGGCGTGAATTGTCATGCAGTCAGTGGTCGCCTGCAGGCATCAGTGAGTCCTGTGGGAGCGACGCGAG
>JAYUIZ010000054.1:0-3253 GCA_043765595.1 Lysobacter sp.
GCGTAGGCGGGGATCCAGCGCCTTTGCTTGGTCGAAAAGGCCTGAAGTCACTGGATTCCCGCCTGCGCGGGAATGACGAAAATCTGGATGCTGCGCTTAAGTCAGTGCCATTCTTGCCGGTGCTGTTCCTCGGCCACGGTTCGCCGATGAATGCGATCGAAGACAAGGTCCGGTCTTGCACATGGCGTGCGCTGGGCGCGCGCCTGCCGCGGCCGCGCGCGATCCTCTGCGTTTCGGCGCATTGGGAAATGCACGGGCTATGGGTTACCGGCAGCGCCGCGGCTCGCGCCGCTGCGCGACGAGGGCGTCCTGGTAGCGGCGAGCGGCGGCATCTTCCATAACCTGCGTCTGTTCGATGTCCGCGACACCACGCCGCTGCTGTGGACATCGCGATTCCGCAACCGGTTGAATGCGCGGATCCTCAAAGGCGCCCTGTCGGCGCTGGCGGACTGGCCGGCGCTGGGCGATGATGCCGCGCTGTCGATCCCCACGCCTGAACATTATCTTCCGCGGCTGTACGCAGTGGCGATGGCGCGCGACGGCAACGCGCTGGAATTCTTCAACGACGACGTGATCGGCTCGCTGTCGATGACATCGCTCATCATCGGTACCGCATGAACGCTCCCAACAAAACTTACGACCGTGGCTATTTTGACCGCTGGTATCGCGATGCCGGCATCGGCGGATCCCAACGCCTGCAGCGCAAGGTCGCGCTGGCGGTCGCGAACGCCGAATATCATCTAGAACGACCCATCCGCAGCGTGCTGGATATCGGCTGCGGTGAAGGCGCGTGGCGCGCGCCGCTGCTGAAACTGCGGCCGAAGCTGCGCTATCTGGGCTTCGACAGCAGCGAATACGCGATCCGTCGCTACGGCCCGCGCCGCAACCTGCATTTCGCGCGCTTCGGCGATTTCGAACTGCTGCGTCCCTGCCCGCCGGTGGATATGCTGATCTGCAGCGACGTGCTGCACTACCTGCCAACCCGCGAACTCGACCGCGGCCTGTCCGGTCTGGCCGAGCTGTGCGGCGGCGTGGCGTTCCTCGAACTGTTCACGTCGGCGGACGAAACCGAGGGCGACGATGTCGGCTTCGTCGGTCGCCCGCCGAAGTTCTATCGCGGCCGCTTCGAAACGGCCGGGTTTCGTTTTGCCGGGTCGCACTGCTGGCTGTCGCCAGCGTTGGCCGGCGATGCGGCCGCGCTCGAAATCGCCTGATTTTTTTCTAGAGCGGACGCAAGTCCGCTGCGATGTTGTGCAGAAATATTGTAGAGCGGACGCAAGTCCGCTGATCGTGATTCGGGCAATGCAGCGGACTGACGTCCGCTCTATAAAAGCTTCGACAAAAGCTTCGACTTCTTCGCCGGTTTCTTCGCGGCGCTACGCTTCGCCGCCTCAAGCGCCAGCCGCGCCCAAGGCTGCATCGCTTCGGGCGAATCCATTGCCTCTTCGGGCGGCGTCCAGTAGCTCATCGTGATCGGTTTGCCCTTACCGTCGTAAATGAACGGATGACCGCCCGCATCGGCGAAGGCCTGGCGGCTCACCGCATCGATCTTCAGATACAGGGCGCCATCCACCTCCAGCCCAACGATCAGGCCGTCGGCATACAGCCCGGCGCCGCCGAACATGCGCCGTGCGCTGATCCTGCCCAGCGGCGCGAGTAACTCGCAGAACCAGGCGATGTCTTCGTCTCGCGATGTCATGCGACAAGCCTACCGCAACAGTGGCAATCCGGCAGCCGTCTCACCCGACAATCGGGATCGGGTATGCTGCGACGCAGCATTACACGTGGTCACGACAGGGGTTCGCCGATGTTGCTATATCAGATGCACGAGCTGGGCCGCGCTTGGATGGCGCCGATGACATATTGGGCCGACGCCAACGCACGGATGTTTTCCGCGCCCGGCAGTTGGCTGTCCAGCCTGCCTTACGCCCAGCGCACCGCTGCCGGCTATGAATTGCTGTATCGCATCGGCAAGGATTACGAAAAGCCGAAGTTCGGCATCCACAGCGTGACCAGCAACGACCGCGCCGGATCCGAAATCACTTATCCGGTGGTGGAACGCGAAGTGTTGCGCACGCCATTCTGCCGCCTGCTGCGTTTCAAGCGCTTCTCCGACGAAGCCGACGGCATCGTCGATCTGAAAGACGACCCGCCGGTGCTGGTAGTCGCGCCGCTGTCCGGCCATCACTCCACCCTGCTGCGCGACACCGTGAAAACCATGCTGCGCGACCACAAGGTGTACATCACCGACTGGGTCGATGCGCGCATGATCCCCAAGGACGCGGGTGCATTCACGCTCGACGATTATGTCGCCACCATCCAGCAGTTCATCCGCCATATCGGCGCGGAAAGCCTGCATGTGATCAGCGTCTGCCAGCCGACCGTACCGGTGCTGGCCGCGGTCTCGCTGATGGCCGCGCACGGCGAAACCACGCCGCGCTCGCTGGTAATGATGGGCGGGCCGATCGACACGCGCGAATCGCCGACCGCGGTCAACAACCTCGCTACCGAGAAACCGATCGGCTGGTTCGAACAGAACCTCATCCACACCGTACCGGCGAACTATCCGGGCAGCGGCCGCCGCGTGTACCCGGGCTTCATGCAGCACATGGGTTTCCTGGCGATGAATCCCGAGCGCCACATGACCTCGCACTGGGATTTCTACCAGGACCTGCTCAAGGGCGACCTCGAAGACGCCGATGCGCACCGCCGTTTTTACGATGAATACAACGCCGTGCTCGATATGCCGGCAGAGTATTACCTCGACACCGTGCGCACCGTATTCCAGGAACACCTGCTGCCGCGTGGCCTGTGGGACGTCGCCGGCGAGCGCGTGACGCCTTCGGCGATCCGCAACACCGCACTGATGACTATCGAAGGCGAACTGGACGATATCTCGGGTCTAGGCCAGACCCGCGCCGCGCACAAACTGTGCACCGGCATTCCGGAATCCCATCGCGTCCATTTCACCGCGCAGGGCGCCGGGCATTACGGGATATTCAGCGGCCGGCGCTGGCGCGACCAGGTGTATCCGCAGGTGCGCGATTTTATCGCCAAGTACGCATCCAATTCCGCGGGAACCTCTACCTCCCAGTCGCAGCCGGGCAAACGCCGCGCGGGCAAAAACAAGTAAACACTTTTATGCTGCAGGAACAGCAACGATTCGCGGCCGATGTCCCTGCTTGCCGATTGCCGCAGGGATCGGTCGCGGAGGATGCGTACGCGACGACGGCCCACGGCGAGGGTTGCAGCG
>JAYUIZ010000055.1:0-9814 GCA_043765595.1 Lysobacter sp.
CTGCAAGGCGAGCGGATGCCGTTGGCGCTATCGGCGCTGGGCGCGGCGGCGATCTATGCACTGCTCGCTGCGGCGCTACGCCGTCGCGAACAGTTCGCATCGCTGGTCGACACCTATGCCGTGCTTGCGGTCGGTTTCTCGACGCTGTCGGTGCCACTGGCGCTGTCGGCGCGCGCCACCGCCAGCGTGTTCGCGCTGGAAGGCGCGGCGCTGGTGTGGCTGGGCGTGCGTCAGGATCGACGCCTGCCGCAGATCTCGGGCCTGCTGTTGCAGCTCGCTGCCGCAGCCGCGTATGTCGTCGGTATCGGCGGCATCGGCAGCGGTTTCTCGCAGAGCGGCCTCCTCGATACGGTCGCGAGCACGCCCATCGCCAATCCCGCGTTTATGGGCGCGCTGCTGATCGCGCTCGCCGGTTTCGCCACCGCCTGGGTTTACCGGAACAAACACGACGACGGTCTGGTCGGTGTGCTCACGCTGTGGGCGTTCGGCTGGTGGAGCTTCGCCGGCGCGCAGGAAATCGTCGATCACATCGCGTATCCAGACCGTGCCGATGCGCTGTTCGCCTTCGTCGCGTTCACCGGCTGGATGTCAGCGGAGCTGCGTCGCCGCGAGAGCGCGATGACGGTGCTGGGCGGAATCGCCGCGGCAGCGCTGGCGCTCGGCATCCCGGCCGCGCTGCTGCTGTCGATCGCGCACGATCATCCGTTCGGCGGATTCGGCGCTGCGGCCTGGCTGGCGTATGCGGTGCTGGGTTGGCGCAGCCTGATCTGCCTGCGCGACAGCGGTACAGGTGTGCGTTTGATCGCGCACGGCGGATGGATGTGGTCGTGGGTGGTGGCGATCGCCATCACCTCGCTGCACTTCGCTGGAGAAGCGGACATGGGCGACGGCTGGCAGTGGATCAGCGTGGGTCTGCCGGTGCTGGTGTTCGCTGCATTGCTGCAACTGCGGCCGGCGCTGCTGGCGCCGCCGTTCGCGTACGCCGGACATGCTGCCGAACACCAGGGTGGCTTCAACGATTACCGCCGCGCGTTGCTCGCATCCGCTTGGCTGGTGCTGGGCATGAGCTGGGGCATGTCGCTGTTCTTCCCCGGCGAGAGCGCGCCGCTGCCGTGGGTCGCGCTGCTCAATCCGCTGGAACTGCTGCAGATCGCGACCCTCGCGCTACTCGCGCAACGCGCGTGGGCGGGCCGCGGCACGATGGGGTCGCAGACCGGCGTGACGGTGTTTGCGATGGCGGCATTTGTATGGGTCACCTTCGCCACCCTGCGCGCGACCCACCACTGGGGCGGCACCGACTGGTCGCCGTTGATGCTGAACGATTCCGTGGTGCAGACCGCGCTGACCGTGGTCTGGAGCGTGCTGGGCGTGCTGGGCTGGATCTTCGGTTCCAGGCGCGGCGACCGTCTGCTGTGGGGCGCTGGCGCGGTGCTGATGGGTGTGGTGCTGCTCAAGCTGTTGTTGATCGATCGCGGCCACCTCGGCAATCTGTTCGGCATCATCTCGTTCATCGCATATGGTCTGTTGTGTACGGCGGTGGGCTATTTCGCGCCGGCTCCGCCGCGGCGCGCTGCATCCACGGAGGAGATTCCCGCATGAAACGGACAGCGGTCGCGCTGAGCGCAGCCATGTTGAGCGCAGCCTTCGCGGCCGCGGCCGCGCAGCCGAAGGCATCGGAAGCGACCGGCGATTACGCGTATCGCTGGCCGCTGAAGGCCGAGGGCCAGAACGCGGCCTGGCAGTTTGAACTGACGCCGGAGGTATACGCCGCGCTGATCGATCCGGAGCTTGGCGATTTTGTGGTGTTGAATGCCGATGGTCAGGCGGTGCCGGTAGCGCGTTTAACCATCGACCCGGCCACGCGGCCAGGCGTTGCGCAGGCACCGCTGCCGGTGTTTGCGCTGCCGCGTCGCGCGAGTGGTGCAAGCGCCGACGACCTGTCGCTTCGGCTGGAGCGCGACGCCAGCGGTCGTCTGCAGCTGCTGCAGGTGGACATGGGCGCGCCGGTAGCATCGGCAACGCTGGCAACGGCAACACCCGCGCTGATCGATTATGTAATGGACGCCGACCTCGGTCGCGATCCACAGCGGCCGGCCACGGTTGACCGCCTCGACCTGCGCTGGCCAGAAACAGGCGATATCCATGCACGCTTCGCGGTGGAGGGCAGCGACGATCTCGAGCACTGGCAGATGCTGGTCGATGGTGCGGCGGTGGTGTCGCTGCGCCGCGGCGGTTCGGTGCTGCAGCGGCGCGATATCGCGCTGCCGCCCACGTCGCTGCGCTACCTGCGCCTGCGCCAGCTCGACGGCGATCCCATCCCGGGTCTGCAGGTCACCGCACGACGCACCCGTGGCGGGGCGCAACCGCCGCAGTGGCGGCGCCTGCGTGCGGAATTCGTCGACACCGCGCCCGATGCCTTCGGCAAGGGACATCTCTACCGTTATCGACTGCCGGCGAAGCTGCCGGTCGGTCGCGTGGGCGTGACTCTCGGCGCCGACAACGCCACCGCCGAAGTGATCGTGGATGCGCAGAACGGCAGCGTGAGCGGCGAGGACGCCTGGACGCCGATCGGCCGCACGCTGCTGTTCCGGCTGCAGCAGAACGGTCTGCGCATCGACAACGAAGACTATGCCTTGACCGCGCCGATCGCCGCGCGTCAATGGCGTCTGCGCAGCCCGATCGCGCTGACCCCGTCGCCGACGATGGACATCGCATATCTGCCGGATCGCTTCGTTTTCCTAGCGCAGGGCAACGGCCCGTACACGCTGGTCGCTGGCAGTCGCGATGCCCGTCGCGATCCGCTGCCGGTGGAACAGGCGCTGGCGCCGCTGCGTTCGCGACTCGGTGCGGAATGGTCGCCGCCTGTAGCCACGCTCGGCGCGCGCAGCGAGGCGGCTGGTACCCAGGCGTATGCCGAAAAACCGACGCCGCCGGATTGGCGGCGCTGGCTGCTGTGGGGATTCCTGGTCCTGGGTGCGGCGATCGTCGGCGGTTTCGCGCTGAGCCTGCTGCGCGCGAGGAATACGGAAGCCTGATCGTTTCTGTCGTCCCGATCCCGGCTTCACCAAGTCCTGTCATCCCGAATCCCTGCTTCATCAAAGACTGTCATCCCGAATCCCTGCTTCATCGGGTGAGGGATCTGCTTTTTTCCCTCCAAAACACCAGCAGATCCCTCCGCCCGCTGCGCGCGCGTCCGGGATGACATGGTTTGCGGCTGGCTGCTCCGCCATTGCCCGACGCGAAGCCAGCAAGGACAATGCGCGTCTGTTTTCGCAGCGTTCCCAGGAGTCGCAATGACCATCCTCCGCATGACCGATCTTGACCTCGCCGGCAAGCGAGTGCTGATCCGCCAGGACCTCAACGTACCGGTTTCGCACGCGCCCGGCGCAGACGCCGAAGTCACCTCCGACCAGCGCATCGTCGCCTCGCTGCCCACCCTGAAGGCCGCGCTGGCGCAGGGCGCTGCGGTGATGGTGATGTCGCATCTCGGCCGCCCCAAGGAAGGCGTGTGGAGCGAGGCTGATTCGCTGGCGCCGGTGGCCAGACGCCTTGGCGAATTGCTCGGCCGCGACGTGCCGCTGGTGAAGGATTGGGTAAGCGGCGTCGAGATCGCGCCCGGGCAATTGGTACTGCTCGAAAACTGCCGAATGAACATCGGCGAGGGCAAGGACGACGAGGCGCTGTCGCAGCAATACGCCGCGCTGTGCGACGTGTTCGTGATGGACGCCTTCGGCACCGCGCATCGTGCGCAGGCCTCCACTCACGGCGTCATCCGTTTCGCGAAACAGGCCGTAGGCGGCCCGCTGCTGATGGCCGAACTGGACGCGCTGGCCAAAGCGCTTGAACATCCCGCGCGTCCGCTGCTGGCCATCGTCGCCGGCAGCAAGGTCAGCACCAAACTCGAACTGCTGTCGTCGCTGGTGTCCAAGGTCGATCAGCTGATCGTCGGTGGCGGCATCGCCAATACCTTCATTGCCGCGATGGGCTACGGCGTGGGCAAGTCGCTGGTCGAAATGGATCTGCTCGACACCGCGCGGCAGATCATCGCCGATGCCAAGGCGCGCGGTGCCGATATTCCGATCCCCAGCGACGTGGTGGTGGCGTCCGCATTCGCGGCCGACGCGCTGGCGACCGTCAAGGCCGTCGATGCGGTGACCGCCGACGACATGATCCTGGATATTGGCCCCGACACGGCGGCGCGTTATGCCGCACTGATCAAGAGTGCCGGCACCGTGGTCTGGAACGGCCCAGTCGGCGTGTTCGAATTCGATGCCTTCGGCAAGGGCACCGAAACCCTGGCGCGCGCGATCGCCGACAGCAGCGCGTTTTCGATTGCCGGTGGCGGCGACACCTTGGCGGCGGTGGAAAAATACGGCATCGAGAACGAGGTTTCGTACATCTCCACCGGTGGCGGAGCGTTTCTGGAATTCCTCGAAGGTAAGACGCTGCCTGCGGTGGCGGCGCTGGCGTTGCGGGCGGTTTGATCGAGGCAGCGGGGATCAAAAGCAAAAGCAAATCCCCCGCCGCTTGCTGCGCAAGCGCCGCCCCCTTTTTCAAAGGGGGCTGAACGCTCGGCGTTTCCTTTCATACCAGTGGAATGGGCGTTTCCGTTCATGCCAGTGGAATGGGCTTTTCCTTTCATACCAGTGGAATGTGCCGCGCGATCTTTTTTTTGAGCCAGCAGAATTCCGTCATGAGCAAGCCCCCTTTGGAAAGGGGGCGATTGCCCGCGGAGCGGGCAATGGGGGATTTTCTCTTGATCCTGAAGAAGTCGCGCAATCTCATTTTCTAGGTCTCAAAATCACTCGCATCGATTCATCCTCTGTATCCAAGTTGCGCAGCCTCTCGACTCGAATACACAGGTCCTTTGCTTCTGTCGAACACTGAAAGCGTGAAGCAGGATCCAGCTGCGCCTCAGCCATAAGGATTACGCGCGCGTCGCAGCCACTCCGCAGCCAGGCAACAGGAGTGCTGATATGAAATTGCGCAACAAAATCGCATTATTCGGTCTGTCCCTCACGACCCTCGGCTCGGGCGTCGCAATCGCAGGCGGCTGCCTGCAGGGCACCTGGAATTACTGCAACGCCAGCGGGCGCCGGGTCGGTGGGCAGACCGTCGGTTGCGGCGAATTGGGTGGTGCTTGGGGCACTGTCACTGCGGACACCACGTTCAGCCAGGGCTGCGCCAGCAGTTTTTGAACGCCCCTGTGCATCGACACGGAGACCCGGAAAATCCCGGGTCTCGTGCGCTTCGCCATTCCGTTGACGTTGCAGCGGATCGCGTGCTATACGCCTGTTGCCTCGCAGCAAGGATCGTGCGGTCGAAACGAGCAAAACGCTCGAAGGTTCTGCCCGCTCGGCGGCAGTCCGCCCGTCAGCCCAGTAGAGACCCACTCGCAACGCGCTGTCCGGATGTCAGGCACGCATCGTGCGAGCACGCGCGATGCTGTTCTGCGCTCAAATCGTGCGTCCGGTTCCTTCGACAGTTCCATCAAGCATTCCCACACAGCATCGCCCATATCAAGGAGAGACAAATGAGTATCTTGTCCGCAGTCGATTCCATCCAATCCCCCAACTTCCGCACGCGCACGCGCTTTTCGCTGCGCGCAGCACTTACCCTTGGCGCTCTGGCGCTGGTCGGCCTGCAGGCGCCCGCCATGGCGCAGCAGCGCGGCGGCGATCAAAGCAAGAGCAACTGGATGCGCGAATACGTCCAGCTGCGCGTCGCCGAAAAAAACCTCGAATACGCCAACGTCACCATGACCTCTGCCGAAATTGACCGGATCATCCGTCCCCGGATCGTCGGCGGCAGCGTCGCCGGCGCCGCTGACAATCCGTTCCAGGTCGCGCTGCTCACCAAGAGCGTGGCCGACAATTTCAACGCCCAGTTCTGCGGCGGCACCCTGGTCAAGGCGAATATGGTGGTCACCGCGGCGCACTGCAGCGACTTCGTCACCGCCGGGCAGGTGCAGGTGCTCACCGGGACTCGCAATCTCGACGGCACCGGCGTGCGCCGTAACGTTACCCGCATCGCCATCCATCCCAGCTGGAATCCCGGCACTTTCGACAGCGACGTCGCGGTGTGGCAACTGAGCACATCGGCCACCGGCATACCGCTGGCGACGCTGGCGACCACGGACGGCGCGGTCGGCGCCAACCTGCTGGTGACGGGTTGGGGCGCGCTGACCGAAGGCGGCAGTTTCCCGATCAATCTGCGCAAGGTGTCGGTGCCGCTGTTCAATCGCACCGACTGCAACGACGCCAATTCCTACAGTGGCGACATCACCGCGCGGATGCTGTGCGCGGGCCGCACCAGCGGCGGCATCGACAGCTGCCAGGGTGACTCGGGCGGCCCGCTGACCCGCGGTTCGGGCAACACAGTGTTGACCGGCATCGTGAGTTGGGGCACGGGCTGCGCACGCCGCAATCTGCCGGGCGTGTATACACGTGTGTCGAATACCTCGATCCGCAATTTCATCATCACCCAGGCGGGGCTCTGACGGCAGCGTGACGGCGCATGCCAGCAATGATGTCATCGCGTTCCATGCGATGGCGCACCTCGCGACACCAGACCCCCGCTTCGGCGGGGGTTTTCGTTGGTGGCGCAGGACGTGGCGGCTCGCATCCCAGCGGCGTGGATCGTGCCCGGCTCAACGATCCGTCACAATGGTTACACCCAGCAGCAGGATTGTCCGTGCGCACGCTCTTCTTCGACCTTGACGGTACCCTGATTGACTCCGCCATCGGCATCACCCGCTGCGTGGCATATGCGCTGGAACGCATGGGTCACCCGGGTCTGCCTGATGCCGATCTGCGACGCTGGATCGGTCCCGCGCTGCGGGTGAGTTTCGGCCAGCTATTCGACGCTCCGGCCGATATCGAACGCGCAGTCGTGCTGTACCGCGAACGTTTCGAGATCGAAGGCTGGCGCGAACACCGCATCTATGACGGTGTCGGCGAGGTGGTCGAAGCCGCGCATGCCGCCGGCCATCGACTTGCCGTGGTCACCGCCAAGAATGAGCCGCACGCGCGCAAGATCGTCTCCACGCTGCCGTTCGGCAATTGCTTCGAGGACATCATCGGCGCCACCGCCGATGGCAGCCTCAGCCACAAGCCAGAGCTGATCGCCGAAGCGTTGAGCCGGCTGGACATGCGCGCCGAACACTGCACGATGATCGGCGACCGGCACATGGATATCGAAGGCGCGCTGCATCACCGGATGCGCAGTATCGGCGTGCTCTGGGGTTTCGGCGACGAGGACGAACTGCGCGTGGCCGGCGCCGAACACCTGGCGCGGACGCCGGTCGAACTGACGGCGCTGCTCGCAGGCGGCTGAGCTGCGGCGGAGGCGGTTGCGGTCGGGGACTGTGATCGTTTGCAGGACCACCGTGCGGCGATTGCCGCGTCGGCATGATAGCGTTGTCGGAGCCCTGCTTCGACGATACGAGACATGACCGAACAACGCCGCCGCACCAAAATCCTCGCCACGCTAGGCCCCGCCACCGACGCCCCGGGCGTTCTTGACGCGCTGCTGCGTGCGGGTGTCGACGTGGTCCGGCTCAATTTTTCGCACGGCGATCCGTCCGAGCAGATTGCGCGCGCTGAAGCGGTACGCGCCGCAGCCGCGCGTATCGGCACCGAGGTCGGCATCCTCGCCGATCTGCCCGGACCGAAGATCCGCATCGAGAAATTCGCGAACAATAAAGTGCAGCTGCGGGCCGGCGAACGCTTCGATCTGATCGCAAGCGACAACGCGCCGCTTGGCGACCAGCATCAGGTCGGAGTGAGTTATCACGGTCTGCCCGGCGATGTACTCCCCGGCGACACACTGTTGCTGGACGACGGCGTGGTGCAGTTGCAGGTCACTGCAATCGAAGGCCAGCGCATCATCACCACGGTGCTCAACGACAGCGAATTGTCGAATCGCAAAGGCCTCAACAAGCTTGGCGGCGGCCTGTCGCTGGGTGCACTGACCGAACGCGACTGCGAACTGATCGCGGTCGCCGCACAGCTCAACGCCGATTTCATCGCGGTGAGTTTTTGCCGCAATGCCGCCGACATGAACGAAGCGCGTCGCATTGCGCGCGCCGCCGGCAGCGCCGCTGCGCTGGTCGCGAAGATCGAACGCGCCGAAGCCATCGAAAACCTGGTCGAGATCGTTGATGCCAGCGACGTGGTGATGGTCGCCCGCGGCGATCTTGGCGTGGAAATCGGCGATGCCGAATTGCCGGGTCTGCAGAAGAAAATCATCCGCGTCGCGCTGGAGCGCGACAAAGTGGTGATCACCGCTACACAGATGCTGCAGTCGATGGTCAGCAGCCCGATCCCCACGCGTGCCGAAGTGCTGGACGTGGCCAATGCGGTCATCGACGGCACCGACGCGGTGATGCTGTCGCAGGAAAGCGCCGCCGGCATGTACCCGGTCAAAGCCGTCGAAGCGCTGGTGCGCATCTGCCTGGGCGCCGAACGCCAGTTCGAGCACGACACCGATTTCGAAGCCGCACCGCGCAACCTGCAGCGCGCCGATCAGGCCATCGCGATGACCGCGATGTTCCTCACCGAACACATCGGCGTTGGCGCGATCGTCGCCATGACCGAATCAGGCGGCACCGCGCGCTTCCTCTCGCGCTTCCGCGGTAAAGCCCCGATCTTTGCATTCGCCCGTGATGGCGGCGCCCGCCGCCGCATGGCGATGATGCGCGACGTGTTCCCGATGGACTACGACAGCCGCGGCCAGACCCCGCGCCAGGCCGCCCGTGGCAGTATCCGCAAACTCGTCGATGCTGGCCTGCTCATGCCCGGCGACCGCGTGGTCTTCACCAGCGGCGAACACATGGAAACCCACGGCGCGACGAATACACTGCGATTGTTGCAGGTGGGCGAGGACGGGACTGCGGAGGGGTTGGGGGAATTGTGAGGGGTCGCAGCGTCGGATTGATTCATCAATAACAATGGACTCACCGTCCATTGCTCGCACATGGTCGCCGATGAAGCGAACCGATATGCGTGACGATGCCACTCCGATACTGCGCACCGCTACAAATCATGGAGAAGGACAGATGAAAGACTTCCGGATTCGACACGACGCGCAATATTTATCAGCTTCGGGGCGCAGCACGCCTACACGCCAAAACATCTTCCGATGCCTCTTGGGGGCGATGCTGTCTATATCCATCGCCGGCTGCGCGACGGTGCGCGCAGAGGGTCTGGATGCGCAGCCAAAATCGTTGCTGGATCGGATATGGCCATATTCACTGCCATCTAAACGGCCGTTGAGCAAGCAGGACCAGGAATATGCCGAAGCAGCGCTGATCCAATGGTTGGAGGCCTATTTGGATCCTGGGTATAAAGTGGTCGATAAACGCTTTTTTTGGGCTCATCGCAAATATCAAGCATGGGTCCCGGTAAGCAAGGGACATGCTCTATACCCAGAAAATGAACATGGTCAATGGCGCGTCATCGAAGAAATCGAACAATCCTGGCGTACGCCAGGCTCCGGCCTGGTGAGGTTATGGAAAGTCAGTATCGATGGAAAAGATCATTACTTTGCCATCGCAATGACGGATCAGCCTGTACCCGGAACTCGCGGCCGCAATTTGATAGGCCGCTTTGAGCTTAAAAAGAGCGATTGATCTGACGTCCGCCGATACCGTTACGAGATTGCACGCCGCTACAAATTATGGAGAAGACCACATGAAAGATTCTCGGATTCGACACGAAACGCAACAGCCATCAAGTTGGAGGCGCGGCACGCCTACACGCCAAAACATCTTCCGATGCCTCTTGGGCGCGATGCTGTCCATATCCATCGCCGG
>JAYUIZ010000056.1:0-1110 GCA_043765595.1 Lysobacter sp.
CATAACCGGGGAAATCGAATCCGAGCGACATCGACACCACATTCGCACCACCGTTAATCGCCCAAGCGATCGCCTTGAACAGCATGGCCGAATCGCCGCTTCCGCTCGCATTGAGGACTTTGCCGATCATCGCATCGGTGACGCCGCGCGCCACGCCGATCCTGGTTCCATCGACGTCCCGGCCGAAGATCGTACCGGCGCAGTGGGTACCATGGCCGTTGTCGTCGTTGATGCCTGTGTTGGTGAAATCGACCCGATCCAGCGTCACACCTGAAAATGCCACGTGTGCCGCATCGATACCCGAATCTATCACCGCAACCCGCACCCCGGCGCCATCGAACGACGAGACGTGGGCGCCGACCTCGGTGATGCCCCAGCCGGTGGTGTTCACGTCAGTGGCTTGGAGATCGGGAATCGCGTCCACCTGTTGGACCATGTCTGCCGCGTCGACCGGACTGATGAGTCTGATCGGGAATGCCCGCGGCATCCCGACAACGGAAGGGTCGCGGACCATATCGGCGAGCTCGGCCTCGGTCACATCGACATCGGTGACAGTCAGCGAATTCGATTCGAATCCATTCGGCGAAACCTGCAGGCCTGGCCTTCTGCGCATTGAAAAATACGGGCTTCTGGTCGCGCCATCATTGGTGCGGATCAATGTGTGGCGATGCGTGGACATGATGATCTCCTAGGGGCAGGTGCATGAGTGAGCGCGGTCGATAGATGCGAGACCGGAGCCGCTGCGCGCATGGCGGGTCCATCCGGAGAATGGTCCGCAGCATGCGCTACGCTGCTTCAACTCGCGGGTCGATCTTGCGTCATGCGAACCATGTCGTCGGCATCACTTCCGCATCGTCCCGGATCAACACGTCCATGCCATGGATGCGGCCTTCACTGGACGTTTCACTGCTACCGAAATGCTCCGGCTTGCGGCCGTCTTGCAATGAAGAGACATCCGACGACGGTATCCGCGTTGACGCGTCATGCATCCATATCGGCCGCCCGCACAAAGAAAAAGGCCCTTGCCGGCCAGGGACCGGACAAGGGCCAAACGCTCGCCTGTTGAGAGCGGTGTTACTCAGTAGCGGTAGTTCACGCCGAACAGATAGG
>JAYUIZ010000057.1:0-1110 GCA_043765595.1 Lysobacter sp.
CGCAGATAGGCGAGGGCGTCATCGTCGCCACGGAGCAGGGCGGATACCTGCCCGTCGGCGATGCGTGCGTCGCCCCGCAACTGCCGCGCCTGACTGGTCAGCGCGATCTTCACGCCATAGACCGCCCGCCCGCCCTGCAGTGCGCGATACAGCTTCACCGCGCGTTCTTCATGTTCGGCGGGAATCAGCAGGCCTTCGACATGCGCGCGCAGATAGGCTTCGATCGCCCCTTGCCACGCCAGATCGGTCACCTGCACCAGATCGCAGACCGGACGGCAGGGGATGCCCGCCTCCTCGAAATAGCTCATCAGCCGGATCACGTCGCTGCGCAGTTCGGCCTGACCGGCGTGCAGGCGGGTCTGATTCTGGCGCGCGCTCTTCGCACGCTGGCGCGCGGCGTCGAGTTCACTGCGCAGCTCGTGGGTGCGCGCCGAGACCATCGTCATCGTCGGTACGGCCTGTGCCATCGCCGCCTGCAGCTGTGCGTGCAAGGCCTCTGGGGGCAGGTCGATGTCGGCATCGGCGGGCAGCGTCGACACCTGCTGGAACAGCGCACCCCACGGCGCCATCGCCAGCGTCAAGGCATCGGTATCCAGCCCCGGCAGATCGAGCTTCGACACCGCACCGAGCTGGTCGCGGACGAAGCCGGCGCTGCGCATCAGCTCGCGCTTCAGCTGCGCCAGCTCGTCGCGGTCGCGGCCGGCGATCTGGTCGAACGAGGCCTGCTCGCTGTAGCCACGCGTGCCCTGCAGCCGCCGCTGCGCGGCCTCCGCCTGCTGGCGCGCGGTCGAGCGGTCGCTGCGCGCCTGCTCCAGCGCGCGCGACGTGCGTTGTTTCACATCGACCGTGGAGGCCAGCATTTCTTCGGCTGTGTCGACCTGTTCGCCGTGGGCGTCGCGGCGGTATTCAGCGCCGAGCGCGCGATACGAAGCCGCGCGCGTGGCCTGGCTGGCGACTTTGCGGTACTGGGCTTCGACGGTTTCCGCCGCGTCGATGCGCAAGGCGACCTGTTCGATCTTTTCCTTGATCAGCCGGAAGCCTTCCAGCAGCGCGCGGAACTTGCCGATGTCGGTCGGGCGCTCTTCGGCGACCAGGGTGCGCACGAACAGG
>JAYUIZ010000058.1:0-9809 GCA_043765595.1 Lysobacter sp.
GTGCTTGCTATCGATTTGCCTGACAACCCGCGCCGCTCGGGCCAAACCTGGCCCGTGTGCTGCGATTCCATACCCATCCATCTTAAAGGTCACGTCGAACATGCCGAATAGCCGCAAGATTTTCAGCGCCGCCAGCCTGCTATGCCTGGCCATGGCAGCCGCGCTTCCCGCCTCCGCCGAATCCGATTTCCAAACCGGTGCCGGCGCGCTCAACGCCAATGCCCGCCTCGATTTTCGCGTTGTCATCCCCAAGTTCCTTCGCTTCCAGGTCGGCAGCGCCGGCAATGTGATCGATCTGGTCGAATTCACCGTCCCGGCCGCCAATGTCGGCGACGGCACCGATATCGCTCGCACCAACGGCGGCGCCGTGCCGGTGCTGCTGCAGGGCAACGCCGGCAACATCAGCGTCATCGGCACCACTCTCGGCCAGCTGAACAACGGCGCCGGGCAGAACATTTCATATGCGGAAATCCTGCCTACCAGTTCGAATGCTGCGCTGAACGTCCCGACCCTCGTCGACGGTGCCGCCAGTGCTGCTATCACGGTCACTCCGAACGTCGGCACCCAGGTCGTGAACCGGACCGCCAACTGGTCCTACGCCTATAGCAATACCAACTTCGTGGCGGCCGGCAGTTACGGCGGCGTCAATATCAACAACGGCCGCGTGACCTACACTGCCTCCTTGCCGTAATCGAAGACAGCCTCGATTTTTTTCGCGAGGGGCTGTCTTTCGGGACAGCCCCTTCGTTCGAGAGGAACCCGCCATGGAATCGCGACTCTCCCATCCCCTCTCCCATCCCCTCTCCCATCCCCTGGTCGAACGATTCGCATCGATCACGCTGCTGTTGTTTGTGATGGCCTGCGCCGGCATCGGCAACGCATGCGCATACACCGTCACCATCGGCACCGGTACTAAAGCCGCGTATTTGCGCATCGGCGACGGCACTATCACCGGCGGCAACTACAACGGCGGTGGCACGCCCGTCGCCAACACGACAGTCAATCTGGTCAGTGTGACCGTACCGGCCGCCGCCGTCGGCAACGCGACCGTGCAGAACATGACCGGCACCGGCCGTGTCACCAGCGATTTCGACGGCTTCGCGTTCTGCAACGCGGGTCAGGTCTACATCGGCGCTTTTTTCCGGCTGCCGACCAATCCCAACCAAAGCGCGACCCTGCGCGTCACCACGCCCGCAAACCTGACGAGCGCCGGTGGCGATACCATTCCGATCACCCAGATCAGCTGGACCAGCAGCGGCAACGGCGACGCCGGCGCCCAACCGTTCCCGGCTGGCGCGTTCACCGGCGGCACGCAGACACTGGCCACCCTGTTGCGCAATACGTGGGCGGAAAGCTGCCACAGCTTCAGTTACGCCAATGCGGCCATCGTCGCCGCGGGCACATACAACGCGCGTGCGACCTACACGCTGGCCACGCCATGATCCTGAGTGCATCGATATGCAGCACGCTGCCGGCGCTGGCCTTGGCCATCGCATGCCTGCTGCCAGTGGCCGCGGCCGCGCAGATCTATCCGGTCGACGACAGCGCCAGTCAGGTGCTGCAGTCGGGGCCGCTGAAGATGCGCTGGGATTCGCTGGTGCCGCGTCCAGGCCAGACCGCGACCATGAGCGGCCAGGTGGTGGTGCAGGTGCGCCTGGACGTCTCGGCATGGCTCGGACGGAGCGGCCGCATCTATCACAAGCTTCCGGCGCTGCCTGCTGGCCCAGTCACCGTGCGCTGGAGCACGAATGGTCCGTTGTTGCCCGGCACGCTGCGCGGCGGCGAGCGCACCCTGGTCTACAGCGGTCCGATCGCATCAGACCGGATCGAAGACACGTTCCGCATCACGATCCAGGCCGATGGCGAACGTGTGCTGCGTCCGCAGGATCTGGTGTTCTCGTTCGAGATCGAACTGGAGTCTCCGTGATGACTTCCTCCCGGATAACTTACGCCCGGATGATTTCAGTCCGCCTGCGCCGCGCGCTCGCGCTGGTCGCCCTGCTGTTGCCGGCCGCGGTGTTCGCACAGGAATTCGCGGTGGTGGTGACGCCGCCGCGCTTCGAGGACCGCGCGAAGCCTGGCACGACCTACCGCAACGTCCTTGAGATCAACAACACCTCGTCCAAGGCCGCGCGTTACACCGTGCAGACCGCGGACTGGACGCTGGACGCGCAGGGCGCACCGGTATTCACCCAGGCGCTGGTCGAGAACAGCTGCCGGCCGTGGGTGGGCGTAGAGGCGGCGGAAATTTCTGTGAAGGCCAACGGCAAGCGCCGCTATCGTTTCGAGGTTGCGGTGCCGGCCACTGCGCCGCGTGGCGAGTGCCGGTTCGCGATCATGATCGAAGGCGAGCCGCAGATCATCCAGGGCAATGTCGCGCTGCCGGTGAGCGGCCGGATCGGCGTCATTGTGTACTTGGCGATCGGCGACGCCGCGCCGGTGCTGGATGTGCTGGAAATCCGCAGCGCCGATGTGCAGGGGCAGACGCTGCCCGTGCTGCGGGTACGCAACCGCGGCGACATGCACGCCCGCCTGGACGGCTATCTCGGCGGTGTGGACGCCAAGGGGACGAAGATCGTGCTGGTACCGGACAGCAGTCCGCTGCTGGTCGGTGCCACCCGCGATATCCCGCTCTATCCGCAGCCTGAAGACCGCGGCGCGCAGCCGCCAGCCATCGCCTATCCGCTGCGGATCAAGGGCAGGCTGGATGCCGGCGGTCAGCGTCTGGATATCGACGCCACGCTGGATCGATGAACCGCATGCGGAAGCCGTCGACGGGTTTGGGGCTCACACGGACCGTATTAGCGCTGGCATTGATGTCGGCGCTGGCGCCTGCCTGGAGCGCCAACTCCTCCGGTTCCGCATCCTCCTCCACGGAGTCCTCCGCCGACGCGAACTACGACCCGTTCACTGCACTCGGCGTCGCCGCCGACAGCGACGACACTGCCCAGAGCTATCGCGACCGGATCATCGCGCCGGAACGGCTCGCGACCTTGCCTGCCGACCAGGACGATGAGAACACGGCCTCCGGCCCACCGCGCGCCGTGCATGTCGAACTGATCGGGCACCGCAGCCGTTTCGCCGGCGAGCGCAGCGTGGAACTGGGCGCCGCGTTCGGAGGCTTCTGGGACACCGACGGCTTCGGCGCGATTTCCGCCGACGCGCTGCTGTTCCGCAGCGACCGCGAGCGCGACGGTGGCGACCGCTGGCGCGGCAGCGCTACGCTGTGGCAGCGCGGTCTGGCGATGCCCGGCGGTTGGTCGGTCAACAATGGGCTGGGCGTACTGAGCACGCCGATGCCCGGTCTGCTGCGCGAGCAATATCGTTTTTCCCTGCCGAGCGTGCCGATGCTGGGCGGTAGCAGCGAATGGATCCAGCGCAGCCGCGGGCTGCAGCTGCAGGCGGCCATCGGCCGCGGCGGCACCTACAACGGCGCGCGCATCAACGGCTTCGAACCGGGCGACGGCACGGTCGCCACGATCGGCGCGCAGTGGGCGTGGTCGAAACGATGGGCCGGCGCGGCTTCGCTGCTGGTCACCGACGGCCGGATCGTGCCCGACGACCAGGGACTGCCAGCATTCCAGAACGGCCAGACCCGCGCGCTGGTGTTCGGCAACCGCTGGCAGGGTGCGCGCGACAGCGTCGCCGTGAATCTGCAGGCCAGCGACCGTGATGGCGCGCAGGCCGCGGGCGTGTGGCTCGACGCCCGCGCTGATCGCGGCCGCTTCAGTCACCGCTATGGCGCCTTCCATCTGCAGCCGGATCTGGCCTGGGGCGCATGGCCGATCAACAACGATGTGCGCGGGGGTTACTACCGCGTCGATTTCAATCGGGCACGCTGGAGCTGGAATGCCGGCATCGACCGCATCGACTCGATCTCCGGCGCAGGCTTCGACGGCTGGTACGGCAATGCATTCGTGCGCTATCAGGCCAGCCCACGGCTGGGCTACGGCGGCGGGTTGTCGGCGCGCGACAGCGGCGGCAGCGCGGACAGCGCAGCGCAGGCGCTGCAGTTGTTCGTCGACACCGGCACCCGCCTGGGGCAGACGCGGCTGCAGTTGGACCTCGCCCGCGCCGAACGCGATGCGGACAGTTGGCAATTGCTGCTCGATCACGCGCTGCGCATGCGCGAGGGTTCGCGATTGTCGGTCTCGGCCGGCGTCGGCGAGCTGGCCGACGGGCTGTCCGCCGCGCGCCGGACGATGACCCTGGCGACCTACGGCGGCTTCGACCTGACCGACGATTTTTCGCTCGACGGCACCATCCGCTGGAGCCGCAGCGAAGGCGACGACGCATCGACAAGCGCCGACTCGAATGGCCTGGATCTGAATCTCGGCTGGCGCTGGCAAATCGCATCGCGCTGGACGGTACTGGGCAACCTCAGTGAAAGCCGCGGTTCGCGCCGCTCGCCGTTCGCGCTGGATCCGCTGACCAACCAGCCGGTATTCGGCACCCTGCCCCACGACCGCGCGGTGTACCTCAGCCTGCGCTACGACTACAGCGCGGGTCGCGCGCGCCAGGTGCTGGGCGGCGCGCCCGGCGCAGCCAGCGGCCGCATCACCGGCAGCGTATTCCTGGACGAGAATGCGGACGGCGTGCGTTCGGCCTCCGAACAGCCCGCCGCCAACATCACCATCGTCCTCGACGATCGCTACAGCGTCCGCACCGACGACCAGGGCCGCTTCGTGTTCGAACGGGTGGCGGTGGGCGCGCACAGCATCGAAGCGATCCCGGACAATCTGCCGCTGCCGTGGTCGATCGACGAAGAACGCGCGCGGCGGCGCCTGCAGGTGGACGTGCGCGGCGACGCGAGGGTGGAGATCGGCGCGCAGCGGCCGCGTTGACCGCGGTATCGCACGTCGACATTCCGCAGAAACATTTCACGAAAAAATCCCACCAAAAAATCCCACGTAGAGCGGTCTTGATGCCGCTGCTTTTTTGTCGTCAATGGCATTTCAAAAACTGCCGATTCATTGCCGTCACCCGCAGGCGCGGCTTCGGCATTGTGGCGCTTCTGGTTCGTCTTGGGCCGGCTTGAAGGCCGCTCTACAGGAACGGCCGGCCGCGCGCTTACCCCAACGCCGCTCCGATCAACGCGCGGATCGCGCGCTGCGCGTTCGCGGCCCGGGTTTCGTCGTAGCCGAACGTGTCTTCATCCATATAAATGCGCTGCGCGATTTCCAGCTGCACCGCGTCGATACCGTTCGCCGGGTCGCCGTAGCGGCGAGTGATGAAACCGCCTTTGAAGCGGCCGTTGAGCACCCAGCCGTAGCCGGTCTGTGCATGCAGCGCAGCTTCGATACGCGCCTGTCGATCAGGCGCGCAGCTGGTGCCGGACGCGGTTCCGACATTGAAATCAGGCAGCCGTCCGTCGAACAGGAACGGGCATTCGCCGCGGATCGAATGGCCTTCCCACAGCAGCACGCGGTCGTGCTGCGCGCGCAGGCGGTCGAGCTCGCCGCGCAGCGCAGCGTGGTACGGCCGCCAGTAGGTTTGGATGCGCAGATCGATTTCGTCCGGCGTCGGTTCTTCGCCCGGCAGATACACCGGATCGCCGGAGAAGCGCAGGGTCGGACACAGCCCGGTGGTGTTCTGGCCCGGATACAGCGACACGTCGTCCGGCGGGCGATTGAGATCGATGACGTAGCGCGAATGCTGCGGCGCGATGATCGAAGCGCCGAGTTCGCGCGCGAACGCGTATAGCCGCGACACGTGCCAATCCGTATCTGGCGCGCGCCGCGCCGCGGGCGTCATCCGCGCGGAAAGCACCTCGGGAATCGCGCTGCCATCGTGCGGCAGGCTGATCAGCAGCGGCGCGGTGCCCTGATGGAGCCGGAAGATCGGCGCTGCCGGTTCGGCGGTGTGCATGTCGGAAGTCATTGCTGTGTTTGTCCGGAATCATCGGGATTCGAGCGGGATTCGATCAGGACTCGACGCCGCTCAGCGCATCAGCACCACTTCCTCGGCGCTGGTCGGATGGATCGCCATCGTGTCGCGCAGATCCTCGAGCGTGATGCCGCGCTTCAGCGCCACCGCGAACCCCTGCAGAATCTCGTCGGCGCCCTCGCCCAGCAGATGAATGCCGACGACGCGGCGCGCTTCGCCCACACAGACCAGCTTGAACAGACTGCGCTGCGGCGATTCCGCCAGCGCGTGCAGCATCGGCCGGAACCCGGCGCGATAGGCCTGCACCGCATCGCCGTGCTGCGCGCGCGCGTCTTCTTCGGTCAGGCCCACGCTGGCCAGCGGCGGATGCGAGAACACCACGGTTGGAATGTCCTTGCGATCGAGCAGCGCCGTGGCGCCGGCATACAGCCGATCCATCAGCCGGCGCGCGGCGGCGATCGCCACCGGGGTCAGCGCCGGATCGGTGGTGACATCGCCGACCGCATACACACTGTCGATATTGGTCGCGTTGGCCGCGTCCACGACGATGCGGCCCTTGTCGTCAAGGGCGACGCCCGCCGCTTCCAGACCCAGCTCACTGGTGTTCGCGCGCCGACCGGTCGCGAACAGCAGCGCGTCGAAGCGCTGGCTCACGCCGCCGGCCACATCGCGCAGGCGCAGGCCGTCGCCGTCCGCGTCGCGTTCGACTTTCTCCAGTCTGTATCCAAAATGCAGCTGCACGCCGGCCTGGCGATAGTCCTCGGCCAGCTGCGCGGCGAGTTCGACGTCGAACCCGGCGAGTAGCCGATCACCGCGACCGAACACCTCGACCCGGCTGCCCAGCGCCTGCAGCACGCCGGCCAGTTCGACCGCGATGTAACCGGCGCCGACGATCGCCACCCGCGGTGGCGGCGCGGTCCAGTGGAAGAAATCGTCGGACACGCCGCCCAGTTCGGCGCCGGGCACATCGGGACGATGCGGTCGGCCACCGGTGGCGATCAGCAGCCGCTCGCCGCGCATCGCGATGCCGTTGGCGCAGACCACGGTGTGCGCGTCGCGCAGCCGCACGCGGCTGGCCGACACCACGATGCCGGCTTCGTCCAGCCGGCGGCGATAACTTTCATGGATGTTGTGGATGTAGCGCTGACGATGGACGATGAACATCGGCCAGTCCAGGCCGACCGCAGGCAGATCGAAGCCGAGCGCCCGCGCCAGTTCGATCTTCGCGCCTACGTCGGCCGCCAGCCACATCGCCTTTTTCGGCACGCAGCCGACGTTGACGCAGGTGCCGCCCAGCGCATCGGGGTCGCACAGCGCCACGCGGGCGCCGTGTTCGGCGGCGCGGAACGCTGCGGCCAGACCACCTGACCCGCCGCCGATCACGATCAGGTCGTAGTGCGTTTCGGTATCGTCTTTCATGCAAATCGCTCCGGGCGGTAGGGTGCGGGATCGATGGCCGACACGCGTCCGGCCATCATGTCGGCCAGCAGCTGCGCGCTGCCGGCGCTCATGCCCACGCCCATCATGCCGTGGCCGGTGTTGAGCCAGGTGCGGCGGGCGCCAGGCGCGCGGCCGATCAGCGGCATGTCGTCGCGACTCATCGGCCGCCAGCCGTACCAGCGTTCGCGCACCTCCGGGCCGACCGGTTCATGCAGATACTCGCGCGCGCCGCGCTCCAGCGCACCCAGCCGGCGCGCGTTGAGGCTCTCATCGAAACCGGAGAATTCCATCGTGCTGCCCAGACGATAACCGTCGTTCCAGGCGGTGACGCAGACCGAGCGCTCGCGCAGCACCAGCGGCCGTTTCGGCACGCGGCCGGGCACGCGATAGGTGATCGAATAGCCCTTGCCGGGCTGGATGATTTTCTTCATCCACGGCATGCCCAGCGCGTCGGCCGATTTCGCCGACCACGCGCCCAGCGCAAGCACCGCATTGCGCGCGCGCAGCATGCCGTGATCGGTATGCGCCAGCACGCCCTCGCGGTCTTCGCGCAGCCCATGCAGGGCGCAGTGTTCGACGATCACGCCGCCGCGTTCGCGTACTGCGCGCGCCAGTTCGGTCAGGTAACGATCCGGCCGCAGCGCAGCGTCGCCGCTGAAACGCAGCGCACCGGCCACGCCGGGTTTCAGTGCGGGCTCCTGCGCTTCATATGCGCTGCCGTCGATCACCTCCACCGCCACGCCCAGCTCGCGCAGCAGCGGCAGTTCGTGCTGGCCGTGGGCGAACGCGCGGGCGTTGCGGTAGACATAGTCTTCGCCGGATTCAACGAATTCGCATTGCAGGTCGTAACGCTGCACCCAGTCGGCGAGCCGGCGACGGGAGTCGTCCAGCAGCGCGTACTTGCCGCGCGCGCTGGCTTCCCAGTCGCGCGCGTTGCAGCGTCCAGCGAAGCCAAGCAGCCAGCGCCACAGCAGCGGATCGAAACGCGGCGGGATGTACAGCGGCGCATCCGGCGTGAACATCCACTTCACCGCGGTCGCCACCGTGCCTGGCGCAGCCAGCGGCGGCGCATGGCTCGGGGTGATGGTGCCGCAGTTGCCGTGCGAGGCGCCGCTGCCGATGGCGTTGGCTTCGAGCACGCGCACACCGCGACCGGCTTCCAGCAGCGCCAGCGCGGCGGCCAGGCCGTTCACGCCGCCGCCTGCGATGAGGACATCCACGGTGGCTGTTGTTGCGGTCTGCGACATCGTCTGCGCGGCGAAGGGAGGAGCCGCATTATGCCGTCGCCCGACCCGCACTGTGGCCGGTCTATGTCCGCTTCAAAGCAGGGATCAATCCGCAGCGTAGATGCTCATCGCCGGCATGCGCAGATAGATGACCGCACGCCAGAGCCATTCGACCGGCCCGTGCCGGTAGGGCGCCAGCCACCAGCGGCTCAACGATTGTCATAGCCCCATACGGCGACAGCCCGCCGAAGCGGACCGTCGAGGCGGATCAATCGATAGCGGTGCGGACACTCAGTGCTGATGACCGCCGTCGCCGTGCACGTGGCCGTGTTCGATCTCTTCGGCGCTGGCTTCGCGCACGTCCACCACTTCGATGTCGAAATGCAGCGACTTGCCGGCCATCGGGTGATTGAGGTCGACATCGACCACGCTCAGGCCGACTTTCTCGATGGTCACCGCGCGCGGGCCGTAGTCGGTCTGCAGCACGACCTGCATGCCCGGGGTCAGGCGCTGGTCGCCGAAATGCTTCTTCGCGATGCGCTGGGTCAGACCTTCGCGGCGCTCGCCGTAAGCATCGACGGGGGCCACGTCGACGGCGAAGGTTTCGCCGGCTTCGCGGCCTTCCATCGCCTTCTCCAGGCCCGGAATGATGTTGCCGTGACCGATCAGGATCGCCAGCGGCTCAGCGCCCTGGGAGCTTTCGGTGGCGGGCTGGCCGACTTCGCCGACGGTGTAGTGGAAACGGACAGCGCGGTCTTTTTCGATTTTCATGGGTCTGTCTCGATCTGGTTCGGGTCTGGGCCGCGGCGTGGCGGCAGGGGGCAGCTTGATCGCCACCCGGCGATGCGGCCAAGATGACCGCCGTGAACAACATGACGCAAATCGCGGCCGCGCATTATCCGCACTCCGCCGCCCCGGCGCCATCGGCCTCAGGCCCCTGGTCCGCGCGCGCGGCAGTCCTCGCTGTCCTCTTGCTGGGCCTGGTGCTGGCCGGCTGCGGCGGCCCGGAGACCGTGCGCAGCTCGCCGCCGCCGCCATCCCGCCACTGGTCCGAAACCGCGCCCAACGACCCTGCCGCCGCCAACGCCGTGCTGATCCGGGCGATCGGACTGGTTGGCACGCCTTACCGCTACGGCGGCAACACCCCGGAAGGCGGCTTCGACTGCAGCGGCCTGGTCACTTATGTCTTCCGCGACATGCTCGACCTGCGGCTGCCGCGGACCTCACGGGACTTGGCTGCGATGCAGGGGCCGAAGA
>JAYUIZ010000059.1:0-3242 GCA_043765595.1 Lysobacter sp.
CCGGGCTCAGTCACCTGCGCCGGGTGCCGGTGGACGGCGTGAAGATCGATCGCAGTTTCATCGCCGACGTGATGCGCGACCCCGACGATCTGGCGCTGACCACCGCGATCATCGCGATGGCACATTCGCTGGGCATGACCGTGGTGGCCGAGGGCGTGGAGAAAGAAGGGCAGTACGATCTGCTGCGCGCGCGTGGCTGCGATCTGGGCCAAGGTTACTGGCTGGGACACCCGATGAACATGCGTGACTTCACCACGCTGGTGGGTTGATACCCTATATCAGTAGTCTCCCAACGTTAATCGGAATCATGATTTCAAGTCATTGAACATAATAAAGCCGGTTCGCAGGCGTGGGATTCGTGGTCAGCCGCACGATTTCCTGTGCTTTTTCAGCATCTATCTTCAGTGGCTGATCACCTCGAGGAAGATCTTTCTTCAGCGCCTCCACTCCGCTTTCCACTAAACGTGCTCGCCAACGCGCCACACGGTGTCGCGTGGTTCCCAGTTCGGCCGCTATGGCCTGATTTGTTCCACCTTCCGCCGCAGCCAAGATGATATGTGCTCGCGCTCGCCAACGGATGCTGACCGTGTGAGAGCAAATCTATTGATTCAAAACATGACGCTGGCTGTCCTCCAGGATAATCGTTCGCTTCACGTCATTCATCCAAGCTCACGGTGGCAGATATGACAGCGCTCAAGTGAAATGATTCATTATTTCTGAAGCGCTACACTAGCAAAAATTCTGCAGGCTGGATCGATATTCGATGCATTGCCTTGCGATCTGGATGGACCAATATCAGGTGCAGCGAGATGAAACACATCGAATACTTCAGGCTCAACGGCGTTGATGTCGGTTTTTCCGACAAGACCGATGTGCGGGTCAGGCGTGGAAAAGTGCGCGTGTGGCTGAAGACGCCGCCGATAGCGCTCACCCGTGAGCTCCACAACGGCATGGCGGATCACGGTTGGCAGGTTATTCCCGATTTCTATATGGTCGATGGGCTGACGATCGCGGCGTATGAAGATCAGGCTTTGCCTGAAGGTCGCTACGGTCATACCCGCAACTGGCCATATCAGGACGAAACCAAATACCGTCAGGCGTTGAATGTCCATGGTGGGCAGGGTCGCCCTGAATTCTTCGGTTCGCTGAGAATCGAAGCCGGGTGGTTGGAGCTTGATGGTGTGATCGCCTTTGGCACCGATGCGCCGGAGCACGATGAGGTCATGCCGGTCGCGGTCCGCAAATGTTTCGATCCGCTTGCGCTGATTCCGCCACGATCCACGCTTAGCTTGGAGCAGGCTTTGAAGCTGCCGCCCGATCAGGTGTTCGATCTGCAGATCAGCAACGGGGAATACCGTGGCTTCCCGGAGTCGATTCTGCGTTTCAAACATCTTGAACGGCTTGGGTTCGGGTTGGCGATGAGCGGGCCGCACTGCGCGTTCCGTCAGCTGCCGCCGGGGCTGTTCGATCTTAAGCATCTGCATACGCTGTACTTGGATTCTTTTGCCGACGCTATGGGTGCGCTGCCGCCGGAGATCGCACAACTTCGCCAGTTGGAAGAATTGGGGCTGACCAGACTCGGATTGACCAGCATCCCGGATGCGCTCACCACACTTGAACGCCTCGACACGCTGGGGCTCGATTACAACCGTTTGACCGCGCTGCCCGACGCGATTGGCGAGATGCCTGCACTGCGCGAGTTGTCGATCCAGGGAAATTGCTTCGTCTCGCTGCCTGCGAGTCTTTTGAAGGTGAAGAAGCTGCAGGTCGATCACGGTCAACGGGCGTTGTTCGCTGATGTGCGATATCGCTCGCGTAATCCTGCGCTGATCGATGAAACATTGTTCGATCTTTCACGTCATCCGGAGCTCGAAACACGCCTTGCGCATGAACTCGACCTGATGTCAGATGACACTGCACTCAAGCAGATGACGCTCGCGTGCAGTACGTATGCGCTGTACGCAGAACCGTGTGCTGCGGAACAGCCGCTGTCATTGGGTGTATCTAAAACGGGCGGGCGACCACATTTACCGGTGGGTATGACGCATCCAGCGGACCGCAACGGTCTACTGTCGTTGTTTCATGCGCAGATCAATCTGGATGAGGTCGAAAATCTGCAGCCGTGGCTGCCGCGTCGCGGCATGCTGTATTGTTTCATTAACGATACCGAATACGCAGAAATCCCCAGCGTGATCTACGTGGACTGTGCACGCGAATCTCTCGCGGTCTACGAATATCAGGCGTCCACGCGCTGGAGCGACAGCGATCTTGATGTCGAGTGTCTGCCGAAAGAATACGCACTGCGTTTTAGTAGCGGTGTCTCGGTGCCTAATTTTTACAATATCGGCCATCATGCCGCCGCGCGTCATCCTCAATGGCGTGACGTGTTGGATCACGACACGATGGACGATGCGGCCAGTCGACGTCTGGATGTGTTTTCAGACCGGATGGTCGACTTTTACGACCGATTGGCAAAGTGTCGATTGATGCCGCCGCCGCATCGCTCGCATTCACTGAACGCGCAGGTCTTCACCCAGCACGAGTCGCCGCAAGAACAGGGCGCTGTGAAATTTGGCGGTCATGCGCATGAGTGGATGAACCTGCTGTCGCTGGAAAGCATCGGCGACCTCAATTTCTGGGATGCCGGGACCTTGACTTACAGCATCCACAAACAGGATCTGGCCATTGCCGAATTCGGACGTGTGGTTGCCAGTATCGAGAGTAGTTGAGGCACATCGGAGGCTTTTACGCGAAACTCCCATGAGCCAGCCGCTCGGGGCTGAAGCTCCTCCTGCGTGAGCAGAGCCTTCGAATTCAAACATATTTGAGCCTGGTCAATCATGCATAGGCAAAATCTTTGTTTGCCTATTATTTATCAGATTTCGTAAATAAGATCGATGCGAAAAAAAGCATAAAGACAAGATCATTGGCACCATAAATACTGAAGAACGCACCAGCAAACACGTCCTCAGAATATAGCTGTGCGAGGCTATTCTCTGAAAGCCACCTGACCCACACGACAACATACACAAGCTTTTCCAATGCAAAGGCTCCCGCTAGCCACTTTATGTTAGAGGTGACAGCCGCCGCACCCAAGTAGGCCAACCCCCACACCAATATCATCAGAAGTCCGAAGTTCGACATCACCACTGGATCGGCTCTGTTGATCGCGATATTCGTGAACGCACGAGAGAATAGTAAGACACCTCCAATGTTCATGAGACCAGCCGCGATGAGTCCAT
>JAYUIZ010000060.1:0-1107 GCA_043765595.1 Lysobacter sp.
ACCGAATATGGCGTGCAGATCGGGTCGGCGCTGGAAATGCTGCTGCTGTCGATCGCGCTGAGCTACCGGTATGCATCGCTGCGCAACGAGAACGAACGCATCGCCGCCGAAGCCACCATACAGCTGGAACGCAAGGTCGCACAGCGCACCCAGGAAGTGCGCAGCGCGCTGATGCAACTGGAAGACGCCCACCGTCGGCTGCGCGATTCGAGCCGCCGCGATGGGCTTACCGGCCTGTACAACCGCACCCACTTCCACGAGAACTTCGAGCTGATGCTGAAGGAATCGCGCGACAAGGGGCAGCCGGTCTCGCTGCTGATGATCGACCTGGACCACTTCAAGTCGATCAACGACCGCTATGGACATCTGGTCGGCGACGACTGCCTGCGCTGGGCCGCACAGCGGATCGGCCAGGCGCTGCGCGTGCACGAATCGTCGCTGCTGGCGCGCTTCGGCGGCGAAGAATTCGTGGCCATCCTGCCGGGCCACGACCTGCACAGCGCCGTCGGGGTGGCCGAAAGCCTGCGCCGCAAACTGGTCGAGGAACCCTGCATCAGCGGACCGCATCGCCTGCGGGTCTCGGCCAGCCTGGGCGTGCATACCGTCGACCCGGGCGTAGACATCGATTCCGATGCCGCACTGTCAGTCGCAGATCAGGCGCTGTATGCGGCCAAGGCCAACGGCCGCGACTGCGTGCGCACGTCGATCAGCGCCGCTTAACGACCCGATCAAGCTTCTTATAGAACGGCCTTCAGGGCCGCTGCTTTGCATTGTCTCTTAGCAAAAGCAGCGGCCTTCTGGCCGCTCTACGGGCACATCGCGTTGCTCAGCGCGGAGCCGGCGGCGGCGCGTTGTTGTGGATGTAGCGCTCGAAAAGCCTAGTGTAATCCGCGGTGATGTGACGGTTGAGCATCGCATCGTTCAGATTGTCGAGCACGGCGTTGAAGTGCGAGACGACGCCGGCTTCGCCGCCCAGATTGTTGAGCTTGAGCATACCGCCCATCGCTTCGAGCGTACGCACGGCATTATCGCGGCCGACGCTATCGCGCGTCTGCTGCTTGCTGATCGCGATCAGCGCCTTGTAGATGTCCTTCACCTGCTCGATGA
>JAYUIZ010000061.1:0-3239 GCA_043765595.1 Lysobacter sp.
AACCAAGTCAGCCTCGGCAGCTCCACCGCCTCTCGAATCGGCCGGGGTCGGTGATGAACCACTTCCGCCTTGTATAAACCCGTTGATCGTCTCGGGCAAAAGCCTGCAACAGGAATCGGAAACTTGCCCACCTGAGGGATCTTCGTGATAACCAATCGCTGGCTGTAACGGATCGACCCCTATTGCATGCTACGGCCGCTACGAAATACATCACAGGTACCGTCGTGGGCAGCCAAGCGATATCCCAGCACCACAGCGGACTGGGATTGGCGCGCCAACGAAACAGAGCGGGGCGAAAAAGCGCGCTGATCAAGCCTGAAACACGAGACCCATACGGCAAAGCAATCATGTGCGCAGACATTCCAGAAGTCGGTTACGGCTTTTCCAGAGCGTACTGATACTTCCACTCCAAGGTCAGCCAGAGTTTGTCGGCATCCCTGAAACGCGGATTACGGCTGTTGAAATGCGCGTACTGCACGCTGCCCACGAATTGCGCGCTGAGGTTGCGGGTGTAACGAATATCGATTTCGTCGCCGTAATCAGTGCTGCCGCGATCGGAACGAAAATCGTGATAACGCGCCATGAAATCGCCGCCGCCGAACTTGGCTGTCGCAGCAAGATAGGTGTCCTGCAGACCATCGGCTGGCGTAGCCAGAAAACGATCAGCCCATCCATTGAATGCGAACAGCGTCGAAAAAGGCGTTTGAAAACCGGCGCGGCCGTTTCCACCGAGCAATTCGTGGCCGAATCGCACACCGAATTCTGGACGGAGATAGGCTGCTTCGAGCAAGACGTATTGATTTTCAGAGGCCACCGCGCCATTGGCGTATGGATCCTGCTTGGACCATTCCACGGTATATTCGATACGGGATGGCTCATCGAGCTTATGCGATCCGTTGAAGCGAACGCCGACTGTTTTTGCAGATTGCAAGGGCAAGTCTTCATTTTCCACGAAGTACCCGTAGCCGATCAGAGTGCCAACCACTGTCTTCACGCTGGCATTGAGCAGGTGGCCATCGAGCGCCTGCTCTCGCGCAGTCCGCACCGGATGGCCTTTGCCGGGCACACGGTTGACCTTGTCAAGGTAAGCATAACGAAGGGTCACGGCCTCGTGCGGACTGGCGACGATTTGCACTGCATCGAATGTCTGCTCATGCTGACGAAAAGACGCGCTGCCGAAATAGCGCTGATTGTCGAATTGAATTCGCTGACGGCCGAGCATTGCCGAAAATTGTTTGTTCGGCGCGAATCGAAGCCATACCTGATTGAATTCGCTGCCTTCTGGATCCAGCACAACCGGATATCGCGTATTACCGTTGGCGGTACTGTTGAAATCGTCGTTCAACTCACGGACATCAGCGCCCTCGACCATGAACGAGAACCCGTTCAGCTCGGCGCTGCTGAAACCGATCCGTGTTCGCAGTGTCGCCGCATGCGCATTTTCCGGCACGCGTTCTTCATCGACACTTTCATAGCGTGCGCGCACGTCAATGCCGACCGTTCCACGGCCGAACATTTGAGTGAGGCTATCCGCCTTCGGCTTGACAGCAGGAGCAGGCGCTGTCTGCGCGTAGGAAAACCCTGCGCAGCCCAACGTCGCCATAAACAGCATGGAACGCAACATATAAAATATCTCCGAAAAAATCAGGTTAAGCCGATCACCAGACTGGCGTTGTAGGACTTCCATACGATCGGAATGGCGTAGCACTTGATCGATTTTGGCAGGTGGATGGAATCGGCTTCACCGGAAACCACGATCGGTACCGAAATATGAAATTGTCCGCCGAATTCCTTGCGTGCAGCGCCGGAAATCGTATTCGCGATCTCTCCAACCAGATCCAGAATCTCCTCTCTTCCCAGCGTCTTTACGCCCATTCTTACCAGCACAGCCTTCAGCATCGCCTGTGATGCCGTCAGGTAAACGCAACCTTTGCGCACCCCGCTCACGCCGATCAAACCCGTGAATTCGTTGACGATCGGCTGATCGGACTCTATCAAGTAAGGCGTTCCAACTTCTGCCTCCACGCCTGTACTGACTGAGAAATAGTCACGGGTCGCATCGATAAATATCTGCAGCTTCTCTACGGCCAGTACCATGTCGTCTCCATATTGTTATCCGCGCCTAGCGAGCACATCAATCGGAAATCAATTCCGCCAGCGCTTCGCTGAGCTTGCGTTCATTGATCGGTTTATTGATGAATCCGGTTGCTCCGCATTTGATAGCTTCGATCGCCGCTGTCTTGTCGGCGAGTGCGGAAATCACCAGAATTCGAACATCAGGATCGATCGCAATGATCGCTTTGATGCAGCCGATACCATCCAACTCTGGCATCGTGATATCCATCGTGATCAAAGTAGGTCGGAGCTGCTTGAACATCTCAAGCGCTCTGAGCCCGTTAGCCGCCTCGCCGACAACCTCGATACCGTGCGTGCCATGCGCTTCACTGATCTTCATGCGCACAACCATCGAGTCATCAACCACCATCATGCGCCAAGCCTTGCCATTATTCATCGGTCTTCCTTAAATCAAGCTATTAAATCGGCACGCTTGGGGAACTGGATCCTGAAATGGGTACCTTTGGCTTTCTGACTGTCGAACGCCAATTTTCCACTCTGACGGCTGATCAGATCCTTGACCAAACCCAGACCTGCGCCGCGCCCAGCATCCTGTGTCGCATTGTCTTTCGTGCTGAAATCCGGCCTGAAAATCAGCGACAGCAACACTTTCTGATCAATGTGACGCGCTTGCTCTGCCGTGAACAACCCAGCGGCAACCGCCCGGTGACGTATCCGGTCATAGTCGAGGCCTGCGCCGTCGTCGCGGACATTGATTTCATAAGCTTCACCGATATCGCTGATATCGAACCAGATTCTACCTTGCGCACTCTTGCGTTGGGCAGCACGCATCACCGGCGTTTCAATGCCGTGAACAACAGCATTGCGGATCAGCTGAATAACAATCGACTCTACATCGTCCCGCATGTACCCGGGCAAATCGTCGAGATCACCCGTACAGCTCAAACTCACCCGTTTGCCATTGCGATCGGCGACAGCAGTCGCTATAGCTTCGATACCGGCGGTATTTTTCTGCGTGTAATCGGCTTCTGGAGCATCGTCGAAAGACCCGCGCAACTGTCCTAGACGGTCGACCAAACCGCGCACGCTATCGAGCTGCTCGTATATCGACTTGAGTTTCACGGTCAACGGCAAAAGGTCGTTGCCCGCCAATCGAGGCTTAT
>JAYUIZ010000062.1:0-3235 GCA_043765595.1 Lysobacter sp.
GGCAACCAGTTCGCGGTGATAGGCGACGGTGTCGCGGAATTCCTGGGACTGCGGGTCGAGGCGGGTGCTCAGAACAGGCATGGCGCGACGGGCTCATCGTTGAGAACGACAAGAATAACCGGTGCACAGGTGTCGCTGGGCTGGAGCTTGAGGCCTGTGTCGTGGACGCGTTCGAGAGAGCGTGGCGAACCGCAAAAAAGAAGACCCGCCGAGGCGGGTCTTCCAGTAACGACTTTGAGTATTACGTGCTTGGGAAGCGAAGGATTACTTCTTGGCTTCTTCGGCGGCGGCTTCGGCCTTGTCGGCTACCGCGTTGGCCTTGTCGGCCATCTTGTTCGCAGCGTTCGCGGTGGCGGTAGCTGCGTCGGCAGTGGCTTCCGTGGCGGCAGCGGCGGCCTGGTCAGCAGCGCCTTCGACCGCGGCCGAGGCTTCACCGACGGCTTCGCCGGTGGCGGCAGCGGCGGCGTCGACGCTCTGCGCGGCGGCGTCGCCGGCAGCGCTGGCAGCATCGGCTGCGGCGTTGCCGGCCTCATCCATCGCGGAGGAGGCTTCGGCAGCTTCGGTCTGCGCGGCTTCGGTTTCGTTCTTGCAGGCCGACATCGACAGGACGGCGGCGGCAAGCAGGACGTAGATGGACTTGTTCATGGGTGTTCTCCCTGTAAGGGTTGGAGTGCGGTGGGTGGAAGCGGTGGCTGGTGCATGGTCCAGCGCCCTTGCGCTGCAGTGGCGGCGCGATGACATCCGCGTTCAGGACGCGCGCGCGAGGCAACGGCAGCGGGCACGCTACGCAGGTTGCGCCGCAGAATCAAGCGTCCCAGCAGCGTACGGGCGCAATCCACCGGCGGCCGGGCGCCGATCGTGCGGAATCCACTGCGCGGGTGGAGCATGCGGCGAGAGAGCGGTGGCGCGCCAAAAAAACGCGCACAAAAAAGAAGACCCGCCGGAGCGGGTCTTCTGGGTACGACTTTGCAGTTGCCTGCTTCTGAAGCGAAGAATTACTTCTTTGCTTCTTCGGCCGGAGCAGCAGCGGCGTCGGCAGCCGGAGCGGCGTCGGCGGCCGGAGCCATCGCGTCGGCAGCAGCGTCGGTCGCAGCTGCGGCAGCGTCGCCAGCGGCAGCGGCGGCATTGCCAGCGGCAGCGGCGGCGTCGCCGGCAGCGGTGGCTGCGTCGGCAGCGGCGTCGCCAGCAGCGGTAGCGGCTTCGGCGGTGGCATCGGCGGCTTCGGTGGCGGCTTCGGCGGTGGCGTCAGCGGCTTCTTCGGCCTTGTTGCAAGCCGACAGAGCGAGGACGCCAGCGGCGAGGAGTACGTAAAGCTTGGTATTCATGCTTTTCTCCAAAGGAGTTGTCTGAAAGAACATAAGGGGTCAGGCAACGCCAGTGCGCGGGGCAGTCCGGCATACATGCCGGCTTGAGTTCGTTCACTGACTTACTTGGTGCTTGCCAGCACCATGAAAAAGCCGCAAGCGCAAACCCGCGGCTCGTTCATTCTATCAATCAATCCAGCGAAGTGAAGCCCGGCTGAATCGATCACTATCCAAAATCAGTTCTTCTTGGTCGCGTCGGCAGCGTCGCCAGCGGCGGCGGCAGCGGATTCGGCAGCGTCCGCAGCGTTCTCAGCCGAGTCGGCGGCGGTATCGGCAGCTTCCATGGTGCCAGCGGCAGCAGCGTCGGCAGCGCCAGCGGTGGCGGCATCGGCAGCGGCAGCAGCGGATTCGGCGGCGGCCTGGGCAGCGTCGGCAGCAGCGCTGTCACCAGCGGCGGCGGCTTCACCGGCGGCGCCGGCGGCTTCGGCGGCGGCTTCGGTCGCGTCGGCGGCGGAGTTCTCGGCCTGGTCCTTGTTGCTGCAAGCGGTCAGGGCGAGGCCCAGGGTCAGGGCGAGCAGAGCTTTGTTCAGGGTCATGGTGGAGATCCTCAGTGTTGGTGGTGGTGCGGTAGGCAGGGTGCCTACCAGCGCTTGGATGCATGATGACAAGCCGTCGCCGACTGTCAAGCATGCGTGGCCGGTTTTTCCCGGTTTGTCCGTTACTGGCCCTTATGCCAGTTCAATAGCGACGGCGGTCGCTTCTCCGCCGCCGATGCACAGCGACGCCACGCCGCGCTTGCCTCCGGTGGCGCGCAACGCGGCAAGCAGGGTCACCACCAAGCGTGCGCCGCTGGCGCCGATAGGGTGGCCCAGCGCGCAGGCGCCGCCGCGGATGTTTAATTTTTCGTGCGCGATACCGAGGCCCTTCATCGGCGCCATCGCGACGCATGCGAACGCTTCGTTGACTTCGAACAGATCGACGTCGGCGACGCTCCAGCCCGCTTTTTTAAGCACATTCTCGATCGCGATCACCGGTGCGGTGGTGAACCATTCCGGTGCCTGCGCATGCGTCGCATGGGCGACGATCCTCGCCAGCGGCTGCAGTCCGCGGCGGGCGGCTTCGTCGGCGGACATCAGCACCGTGGCGGCGGCACCGTCGGAAATCTTCGACGACGATGCGGCGGTCAGCACGCCTTCTTTGCCGAACGCCGGACGCAGGGTCGGGATCTTCGCGGTATCGATCTTGCCGGGCTCTTCGTCGGTATCGACGACGGACTCGCCCTTGCGTGTAACCACTGTAACCGGCACGATTTCATCCTTGAAGGCGCCTTCCGATATGGCCTTCTGCGCGCGAGCCACGCTTTCGGCCGAAAACGCGTCGGTGGCGGCGCGGTCGAAACCGTACTTGGCGCAGGCGGCATCGCCGAACACGCCCATGGCCTGCTTATCGTAGGGATTGGTCAGGCCGTCCCATGCCATGTGGTCGAGCAATTCGCCGCTGCCGTAGCGGATGCCGGTGCGCGAGCCGTTGAGCAGGTGCGGGGCATTGGTCATCGATTCCATGCCGCCGGCGACAACGACGCTGGCCGAGCCGGCCTTGATCAGGTCATGGGCGAACATGATCGCCTTCATGCCCGAGCCGCATACCTTATTGATAGTGGTGCAGCCGGCGGAGGTGGGAATCTTGGCGGCGAGGGAGGCCTGACGGGCCGGCGCTTGGCCCAGACCTGCTGGCAGCACGCAGCCCATGATCACCTCGTCGACCTGGTCCGGCGCGAGACCGGCGTGGTCCAGCGCACCTGCGATAGCCGCTGCGCCGAGGGTGGTTGCGGGGACGCCGGTGAACTGGCCCAGAAAGGAACCGATGGCGGTGCGCTTGGCACCGACGATGACGATGTCGGACATGTGGAACTCCATGGCGGTTGCGCAGCC
>JAYUIZ010000063.1:0-1105 GCA_043765595.1 Lysobacter sp.
TAGCTCACTGAGGCGGAAGCGAATCACAGCGTTCTCCCAATGGGGCACAGCGGACGAGGTGTCACGAATTATGTCCGGCACGTGCGTTGCAGATACGCCACACACGCACGACATCAGCAAAATCTTCTTGGCGTGTTGCATATCAGGCACGTACAGTTCTCTTACGCTAACAACGGCGCAAACAGAGGCAGAGCAACACCATGACCATGAACCCGATCCCTAACGGCCCGTTCGCACCGGGCCCCGTCCCCACCGCCGCCGCATCCAACGCGTTGTCCTGGGCAGCGGGCTTCTTCGACGGCGACGGGAGCGTGCTGATTTCGCGGCAGCACATGCCGAGGCGGAAGAACATAACCTACCGATTGCGGGCATGTGTGGTTCAGAACTGCATGGAAACGATCGTCCACTTCCTTGAGGTGGTCGACGAGAGCCACTGCCTCGTCAAGGTGCCCAGGCAGATCGCGCACAACCGCCAGATTTACAGCTTGAACTACGAAGGAACCCATGCGCTTGCCGTGCTGCGCAAGCTCGAGCCCTACCTCGTTCGCAAACGGATCGAAGCGCTTGCGGCATTTCAGTTCTGGACCGAAGCGCGCATGGGCACCCTGCCCGGCCCGAACGGTTTCCCGCCCGAGGTGTGGCGCAGCCGCGAATACTGGCGCGAAAAGCTCCACGACCTGAAGTGAGGCGGGGAATTCAGATGTTCATCGAACTTCGTCCCGAACGGACCCACCGGACACCAGCGTCTCGTGACGTCGCGAATCAGTTGGCTGCCATCCGCTGCATCGTCGAAGCAACCCATGCCGAGATCGTCGCCGATGCTCTTGAAATGATGCCCATGATCCGGGAGCCCGCCGTTGCGCCGCTGACCTTCAGGCCGCTTTTCGAGGACGCTGCTCTGGAGGATCGGCTCCGATGGGCCAAGGGCTTGACCGGGGAGACAAAGCTGTTGGTGCTTCAGCAACTAAATAGAGCCAAAGAGCTGGGCCGCCTGCGTCGACTGGCTTCGCCACCGGACCCGAGCGCCCTCGACTCGCTAGAAAGGGACTTCCCTCACTGCGCAAACGTGGTCGGCTTGCTGAGGCGAAGGGCCGCCCTCGCGCGT
>JAYUIZ010000064.1:0-1103 GCA_043765595.1 Lysobacter sp.
GAGGGCGCTGATCCCTTCGTGAAGCAACGCCAACGCGGTCCGCTGTTCGGTGGCCTCCGCGATCCGCTCTGCCACGGCGTTCACGCGCATCGTGTAGTCGCTGGCAGACACTCGCTGCGCCAAGGAAGGTGGGCTATGAGTCGGCGGGCCTTGCGTCGAGCCGCCACAGGTCATCGCCATCCCGCTTGAGGCTGACGTAGAGCAGGGGGTGCTCGAAGCGAACGGGGTCAGCGTCGCACCATCGGTTGAACTGGGCGGCGTTGCCGAATCGGAGGGACTGCATGGTCCGAAGACCGCGCCGGGGGATTTCTTCGCGTTCGACATAGAGACCTCCTGCAACGCGTTGAAGGAAGAACCGCACCTCGCCTGGACGGCCTTGCGCACTCAGCAATCGAGCATCGGTTGCCGATGTCTGAGCGGGCACTTGTCCGGGTGCAGTCCCGGGGGCGACACGCCGGGGTGAGCCTGGGCGTGTCGCGCGATTCACCAGGCTTCTCCCGGCAAGACCGATCCGGCCGATCCGACTCGGCATGTTCCGGAAAAGTTCGACGCCTTCAATGCCGCACCGGCTGCGGCCGGCGCCTCTCGAAAAGGGCGCATACCTGCTCCAAGCAAAAACCGGTACTGCACGATCCGCTCGGATAGGCGGCTTGTGGTGGCCCGCAGTGAACGGGCTTCTACACAGGTTGTAGGGATACCCAAGTGATTCCAATCTGTCCAGCGCGGCGCCATGATTTTTCGTAAGCGTTCGTAGACAGTCGGGATGTCCGCTGAGCCGGACTTGACTGCTCACGACCCTGCGCAACGCGCGGCCCTTCGATCTTCGAATGGCCTCGTCGATGCGGTCGAGTTGCCCCGACTTCGTCGGTCGCCTGATGTGCGAACCGTAGCGCCGCGCGCACGAGCGCAAGGGCCTTTCGCGGCATAAACGGCCGCCTTCCCGCTGTCGCTTCGCTCTGGCGGGTCCCTTCCATTTATTCCACGGTGCCCTTGCGCCCGCGCTGCATCGCGTTGCTGTCGGTGTCGCACGGCGACCGACGAATGCGGGGCAGAAGTCAGCTCAACACCGCACCCAACGCCGAGGGATCAACAGCCGAATCCGG
>JAYUIZ010000065.1:0-1102 GCA_043765595.1 Lysobacter sp.
GAGTGCGCAGCGCGCCGGTGCCGCGCAGGTGGACGGAAAGACGGCCGTCCACTTTCACGTGACCGGTGAACAGGGCCGAGGCGGCGACCGCTTCGCCCAGCAGCCCGGCCACGTCGTCCGGATACTCGGCGCGGGCGCGGATCTGCGCCCAGGTGTCGTCCAGACGGACATGGACGCCGCGCACGCCGGCCTGTTCCAGCAGGAAACGGGTAAGTCGGTCGGGAGAGGTGTCGGCGGTCATGTCGTTACTGGGCTCTGGAAGGACGATGTCGTGGGTGAGCGCGGCTTCGCGGATAATGCCGCCACCACCGGGAGACGGCAAAACATGGGGCAGAACGGCGCAGATTCAAACCTCGACCCGCCGCAGGCGTCCGTCGCGGCCCCGAAGCGTCGGCGCCGCTGGCTGCGCTGGGTGTTCTTCTGGCTGCCGCTGCTGTTCGTGGTGGCGACGGTGCTGCAGGTGGCGGTGCTGCGCTTCGTCGATCCGCCGCTGACCGCGTTCATGATCGGTCGCTATGTCGAAGCCTGGGGCGAGGGCGATCGCGGCTTCTCGGTGAGCTACGACTGGCGCGACGCCGATCAGATATCGAAACAGCTGCCGCTTGCGCTGGTCGCCGCGGAAGACCAGCATTTTCCGGTCCACAACGGCTTTGACTTCAAGGCGATCGAAAAGGCCCGCGCCAACAACGCCAAGGGCCGCAAGGTCCGCGGCGCCAGCACCATCAGCCAGCAGCTGGCGAAAAACCTGTTCCTGTGGCGCGGCCGCAGTTGGGTGCGCAAAGGGCTGGAGGTCTGGTACACGTTGTTGATCGAGGCGATATGGCCGAAAGAACGCATCATCGAGGTCTACGCTAACGTTATCGAATACGGCGATGGCGTCTACGGCGCCCAGGCCGCTTCCCGTCGGTTCTTTGGCAAGGATGCTGCAAAGCTCAACGCCGCCGAGGCCGCCCGTCTGGCCGCGGTGCTGCCGTCGCCGCGCAAGTACAGCGCCGCCAAGCCCGGGCCATACGTACAGCGCCGCAGCCGGGCGATCGAGCGGCAGATGCGTGCGCTGGGCGGGCCGGAATACCTCGCGTTCGACTGACCGCGGTGCCGGTTA
>JAYUIZ010000066.1:0-3218 GCA_043765595.1 Lysobacter sp.
GCGGCCGACCTGCGTGTGGCGCTGGCGATCGAGGGCGATGGCCGCCGCTGCGAGCTTCAGGCGATCACTGCAGCCGGGCGGGATTGGCTGTTGCGTGCAGGCGCCGGGCATCAGCTTGCAGTCCTTTGATGAACCGCTACAGTAGGAAGTGGGGGCAGGTTGCGGATTATTAAGGGAAAAGTGCTTGAAAAATTGCCCGGCGGGTGGTTGACTACCGGCCATGCGCGCAAAGTGGATCACCCTCCAACAGATCGTCCTTGGCCTAGCTTTGCTGCTGGCCCTGTGTTGGAATCTTGCGCAAGCGAATGAAATCAAAGGTTTGCAGCTGAGCGATGGCCCTGCCGGCACCCGTGCAGAACTGCAATTGCAGGGCGAGGTCGCGTTCAAGACCATGACCCTGGCCAACCCCAACCGCTTTGTGGTCGATCTTCCCGATACCGCCGTCGGCCGCACGCTGCAATTGCCGGCGCCCGTGGGTGCAATCAAGGCGATTCGCAGCGGCAAGCCCACGCCGGGCACCACCCGAATCGTGTTCGATCTTGCATCCCCGATCGCACCGCTCAAGCCGCGCATCGAGCGCGACGCCGACAGCGTCCGTCTGGTGCTGGAGTGGCCGGGCGATGGCACCAAGCCGGCCGCTGCCGCAGCGTCCTCGCCGAAAATACCGCAGCTGGCGGCTGCCGGTACGCCTTCGACGCCGACCAAGCCTACCCCGGCGCCGCCGGTGGTTAACGTGCCGACGCCCGCGACCCCGACCGTCATCGACAAGCCGGCCGCCCCGTCCCCCGTCAGCATCCTGTCTCAGGGAGCGTCGACCGCTGCTTCCACTCCTGCGGCACCCACTGTTGCCAGTTCAACTACCGCGGCTCCCGTGCCGTCGTCGGTCGTACTTTCGGCAGAGACGCCCAAGCCTGCCGTCGCGATCGAACCGCCGGCAGTTCCGCCAGCCTCCGCCGGTAAGACCCTGCAGAACATGCTTGTCGGCACGCGGCCGCTGGTGATCGCCATCGACCCCGGTCACGGCGGCCAGGATCCGGGCGCTATCGGTCCGAGCGGGCGCTATGAAAAGCATGTGGTGCTAGCGATCAGCAAGGAACTCGCGCGGCAGATCAACGCCACACCCGGAATGCGCGCCTATCTGATCCGCGACACCGACGTCTACGTGGAACGCCCGCACCGCGCACGCAAGGCGCGCGCCGCCAAGGCGGACATGTTTGTATCGATCCATGCTGATGCCGCCGAGAACCGCAGCGCCTGGGGATCGTCCGTGTATGTGCTGTCTACGCGCGGTGCGTCGTCGCAGCACGCCCGCTGGCTGGCCAACAAGGAGAACGCTTCCGACCTGGTCGGCGGCGTGCGCCTCACCCAGGACACCCTGTCGAACGTGCTGCTGGATCTGGCGCAGAGCGGCCATATGAAGGCGTCGCAGGACGCGGCCGGTTATGTGCTGGATGGCCTGAAACAACTAGGCAAGACCCACAAGCCGCAGATCGAGTTCGCCAACTTTGAAGTGCTGCGCAACTCCGACATGCCTGCGATGCTGGTGGAAACCGGCTTCATCTCCAATGCGGAAGAAGAGAAGCGCCTCGTCGATCCCAATCACCAGCGCAAAGTCGCGACTGCTGTGCTCAATGGCATCCAGGCCTACTTCACCCGTCAACCGCCGCCGGGCACGGTGTTCGCAGCCCGCGCCAGGGCCGCAGAAGCTACCGTTGTGGCCAGCGCTGCGGCGACGCAGCCCAAAGTGACAGGCGGAAGTCCCTGAGCCTGTAAACGGCCTGCAGTACAGCGCGTTCCGCGCGTCGCCCGCTATCGGGCAGTATCATCGCCACTGACTTCCTGAAACACCGCTGTGGCGGTGCTGCCCACGCCGTGACCATCCGTCAGCTCCCCGATACGCTTATCAATCAGATCGCTGCCGGCGAGGTCATCGAACGCCCGGCGTCGGTGGTCAAGGAGCTGGTCGAGAACGCCATCGATGCCGGCGCGCGGCGCATCGATATCGATCTGGAAGATGGCGGCGTGCGCCTGATCCGGGTGCGCGACGACGGCGGCGGCATCGCGCCGGAGGATCTGAAGCTGGCGGTGCAGCGACACGCCACCAGCAAGATCGCGTCGCTCGACGACCTCGAATCCGTGGCGACGCTGGGTTTCCGCGGCGAAGCGCTGCCGTCGATCGCATCGGTGAGCCGCTTCAGCATCGCCTCGCGCCGCGACGAGGACGATCACGGCACGGTGCTGCCTGTGGACGGCGGCCGCGTCGGCGAGCTCACCCCGAAACAGCAGGCCACCGGCACAACGGTGGAAGTGCGCGACCTGTTCTTCAACGTACCGGCGCGGCGCAAATTCCTGCGCGCCGAACGCACCGAACTCGGACATATCGAAGAATGGCTGCGTCAGCTCGCGCTGGCGCGCCCGGACGTGGAACTGCGGGTCAGCCACAACGGCAAGCCGCTGCGGCGATACAAAGGCGACGGCGACGCGCTGTTCTCAGGTGAACGCTTGTCTGAGACGCTGGGTGAGGAATTCCTCGCTCACGCGCTGCAGGTGGACCACGCCGCGCCCTTGTCTACCGACAGCGCCAGCACCCTGCGACTGCGCGGCTGGATCGCGCAGCCGGCGTATTCGCGCGCCAGCGCCGATCAGCAATATCTCTACGTCAACGGTCGCGCGGTCCGCGACCGCAGCGTCGCGCATGCGGTGAAACAGGCGTATGCCGATGTGTTGTTCCACGGACGCCAGCCCGCGTACGTGCTGTTCCTGGAAGTCGATCCGCGCCGGGTCGATGTGAACGTGCATCCCGCCAAGCATGAAGTGCGCTTCCGCGATGCACGTCCGATCCACGATTTCGTGTATCGCACCCTGCACGCCGCGCTGGCCGAAACCCGCGCCGGCATTGCTGCAGGGAGCGCAGACAGTGCGATGCCGATGACGTCCGCGGGTTTCCCGCAGTACGCGTCGAACGGCGGCGTCGTGCCGGGCACGCAGTACGGTGGCATGCAGGCCGGCGGTATGCCGCAATGGAACCGCCCGATGCCGCAGACCGGTCTGGGCTTGCGCGTCGAGGATGCCCGCGCTGCGTATACCGCGCTGTATGCGCCTTCATCGTCACATCCGCAGCCTGCGGTACGTCCACTGCCCGAAGCGGTGGACGGCGAAGTGCCGCCGCTGGGCTATGCCATCGCGCAGCTGCACGGCATCTATATTCTCAGTGAAAC
>JAYUIZ010000067.1:0-1097 GCA_043765595.1 Lysobacter sp.
CCCGGCATCAAACAGCTCCAAGAGGCCGACCCCTTCGGTTGGCCCGGGAAAACAAATACGGATGCATTTCGTTTGACCGGCAGTCTGCGCGATGCGGCGGTCGACGCACGCGTCAATCTCATCATCGATGGCTTGATGAGCGATGCAGGCAACAGCATCCATACTATCGAGGCACTGTAAAAGAAGGGCTACGAAGTCGAGGTTCGTGCAATTTCGACGCATTGGCTCGAAAGCGAGCTCGGTATTGATCGTCGATTCACGAGAGAGCTCGACAAATTTGGCGTGGCCAGCGAGGTCAAGATGATCTTTCACAATGATGTTTACAACGATCTGCCCGACAACCTGGAGAAAGTCGCCGAAGCCAGAGGCGTTCAGGTGCGGATCTACGATCGCGAACTGAACGAGCTCTATGACAGCCGTCGAGATGTGGGGTCGCCCAGTGAAGTGCTGCACGAAACGCGCACGGGGCGCATGGAAGCCTCTCAAGTGCGGCAACGTATGCAAGAGGACTGGAAGCGGCAGCAGTTATGGCATGCAGCGATGCCGGAAACCCAGCGCGCACGCCAGGATATTCCGCCGCCGACCGCAGAGGCCCTGATCGCCGGAAGTGCCGAGCGAGGTAAGCTGGAACGCGCAACGGCGCGGATGGAAGGCATTGCCGCCATTGAGGCTCCGACCACTGCGCCAGAATTTGAAATGCACCGCCTTTCCCGCGCCGGCACGACGGCCGGTTTGGCGGGCATTGGCGCGGTTGCCGCCGCCTACGACGCCCAAGCCATCGGCGAACGCCTCGGCACCGCCCTACGCGCAGGACAATCCGGCAGCGGTGCGTTCGGAGGCCACGCACTTTGCCGCGCGCGGCGCCGGTGGATTTTCTGCGGGCGTCACGCCGTTTGTCGCGGGCATGAGCGGCGGGCCGGCGCTGGCGCTCGCGGTGGCGGATGGTGTTCTGCTCACCGAAGCTTTCGACGGGGCGCGCAGTATCTGGACGTGCTCAGGATCACGCACCAGGCCGACCGCGACGGCATGACATGGGAGTTCACCGGCAAGCAGTGGATTCGCGACGATCTGCGCGCGGATCTGCGCGACGATGGCGT
>JAYUIZ010000068.1:0-9732 GCA_043765595.1 Lysobacter sp.
CAGCGTCTCGCGCACATGTTCGCCGATCTTCACCAGCTCGCCCACGCATCGCAGCGCATCGCAAGCCGCACCGACCATGATCGTCGATTATTGCCAAAGCCGCAGCGGCAAACACGCCAGTACCTTCCTCGATGGCTGACAAGGCGCGCTGATGGTCGACGGCTACGCTGGCTACAAGGCGCTGTTCAAAGACGGCATTGTCGAACTGGGCTGCTGGGCGCATGCGCGTCGCAAGTTCTTCGCGCTGCACAAAGCGAACAAGCGCGAAATCGCTGCCCAGGCCCTGCAGCGGATCGCGATGTTGTACGCGATCGAACAGCAAGCGCGTGAGATCAACATCGAAGGTCGACACGCGCATCGACAGCGACACACCACACCGATCGTCGACGCCCTGTTCGAATGGCTGACTCGACTGCGACCGGACATCGTCGGCAACAGCGGCGCCGCCAACGCAATCGACTACACCCTCAAATGGGCAACGGCCTTGAGCCGCTGTCTGGACGACGGCCGCTACCCGATCGACAACAGGCCCATCGAAAACGCGATCCGCCCGATTGCCTTGGGCCGGAAGAACTGGCTGTTCACCGGCAGCCAATTTGCAGGCCAACGCGCCGCCGCGATCATGAGCCTGCTGGCAAGGGCCAAGGCCAACGGCCACTGCCCGCACGCGTGGCTGATCGACGTCCTCACCCGACTGCCGACGACGCTGGACAAGCACATCGGAGAACTGTTGCCGCACCGGTGGAAACCGACTGCGTCAAGGTGAGGTGGGCGGACGATTACAGTAATTCAGATTCCCGACGCGGTGGAACGCCAGCTTGAATGCCGCCGCTTCGAGCGGCAGCAACAACAGGGTCGCTGCGGCGTGGTTCCGGTTCATCCAATGGCTCACCACCTCGAACGCGTTCATCAGCCGCGCCGGATCGAACTGTCCATCCAAGCTTGCGTGGACTCAGGCGGCACCGCCCATCGCAACGGCTGAGCCGACCACATCGCCTTCAAGGAAGTATCTGGCGAGGAACACCAGCGCGGCCGCCAGGATCATGATCAGCATCAGCGGCTTCACGTGACGCGCGCGCCGTCCCTCGATGTAGTCGCGGATGAAGTGGCCGGGCCGCAGCATCAGGTTCTTCAGCGAATATAAAATGCCGCGATCCATGTGCAGCACGCTGTGCTCGAGTTCGTGGCCGAGGAAATGCCAGTCGATGCGGTGCGCCGACGTGGGTTGACCGCAGGCCGGGCAGTACTTTTGCTCCGCGCCATCGATGGCGCGGCCGCACTCGGCGCAACGGCCAGGATCGAGTATGTTCAACATCTCCTGCGAGCGATTGCTTGATCAATCTGCTTCAAGCGCGAACGAACCGCGCGCTGCAAGTATCGTCCACGCTGCGGAGCGCGTCGACAGCCCCGGCTGCGGCGGGCGGAAGCTGCACATGCCGCACGACCGCACCAACTGCGATCACACAGCACGCTGCGCTAAGCAGCGCATTCGCCAAACTCAATCACAGTGCGTATTTTCCACGATCTTTTTTTGCTGGAATGATGTTTTCTCCAAGGGTAGCCGACATGCGGACGTTCAGTGCCTTCAATCCCGCCGCAATCGCGACGGCCATTCTGCTGGTGTCCACGGTCGTTGTGCAGCGCTATAACCCGGCAACGGTGGACATGCCGCGCACCACGTCGCCGCGAACCGGCGATGCCATCCGCGTCGCGGCCAAGCCCGTCCCCAGGCCAAGCCGGCCGTTCACGCCGGAGGTCGGCGCTGCACGCCCCAGCCGCTGCGCCACCGCGCCGTCGGCGGGCATGATTTCAGCCACGAAGCTCGACACGCAGACCGCGACGTATTTCGGTACGGGCAGCACCGATATCGTCACCGCGGTCGAGATCGCGGCCGACTGCAGCGTACTGGTTGCCGGCCGCATCGGCGCCCTTGACGGCGCGACGGCGCCTCAGCCGCTGGTACAGGGGGTGACATCGAGCACCGGGACATTCGCCGAATTGATCTACGACGGCCGCGCCGTGCGCAGGCAGCGCAGCTTCGGTACGGTCATCAACGATCTCGCGACCAATGCGGCCGGTGATGTCCTGATCGGCGGCGATGCCGGCCTGGTGCGGCTCAGCGCCAATCTGCACACCGTTGCGTGGAGCAAGACGGCCCTGGGTGCCGCTTCGCGCGTGGCGCTGGGCAACGACGGCACCGCGGCTGCGCTGTTCGGCAAGGCCCTGCGGATCTTCGATGCGCAAGGCAACGAACTGGCGAACCGTACATTCGGCGATTCGGCCGTGAACGATCTGGCGGTCGACAATGCGGGCGTCTACGTCACCGGATTCGCCCAGCGCGACGGCGGGCCGTGTTCGCAGCTGCAGGTCGCCTGGATTCGTGCCTATACGAAAACCGGTGCCGAGCGCTGGAAAGCCTGGGACTGGACCCACGCCGAAGCCGCTGCGACCGACTCCTCCTGCGCGGACACGCGCGGCCTGCGGATCGCGGTCGGGCAGGATGGCGGCCTGTATTTCGCAGGCGAATCCGCGGGCGGCAACACCATCTACCGCCGTCAGAGCAAAACGCTCGCCGAGACCGCGCCCAATATCGCCACCGACCCCTACAACACCGGTTACAACACCGCTTCAAACCACATCACCTACATCGCGAGAATCGATCCGGTCGATGGCCGGGTCGAGAAAGGCCAACTGCTGTTGGCGCGATTGCCGGACACCAAAGGCAACAGCATCCGTCCACGCGCGATCACCGCCGATGAGCAGGGCCGCGTCTATATCGCGGGCGTGTCCGCATGCTGCACCGAAAACCGCAGCGCGCTGACGTTGAACGGCGCGCCGCTGGCGCCCTACTCCGGCGGCGACCCCTTCATCCTGGTGCTGTCGGCGGATCTGCGCACGCGGCATCTGTGGCTTTCAGCCGCGAATGGCGGCAAAGGCGAAGTGCTTGGGGTTGCGGCGTCGAGAGGGCTGGCTGCACTGGGCACGCGGAGCGACGCAGCACCGATGGCGCTGGACCGGGCCGTGCAGACGGCGAGGCCCGCATCCGCCACGACCGGCGGACACCTGATGACGTGGTCGATTTCAACACCGTAGCGGCTGCGAGCGGAATCTTGCATCGGCGCGGCGGCGCTAGCGGGCGCGCTTGATCGCACGCTCCTCGCAAGGCATTGTTCAAAGGCGGCATCATTGAACTGGGATGTTGGGCGCATGCGCGTCGCAAGTTCTTCGAGCTGCACAAGGCGAACATCGGACGCGAGACGATCGTGCCCAGGCGCCGCAGCCGTTTGTGGTCGACATAGTGCAGATCCGCATCGCCACCCGCCAGCATGACGTATTCAAGTGCGCCGGCTTCCGCGGGCTGCAAGACGTTGGGCACGCCGCCCGCGCCGGGATTGCCGAACCGGCCCGACAGCGCGGTGAAGCCGATCGCCGCTGCACGTTTGCCGTACGCCGCATGCAGATACTGGCCCATCGGCGTCATGTCGGCCGCCAGACCGTGCAATGCCTTCGCCGCATGCACGGTGGCGCACCAGACGATGAGCTTAGTGCCTGACGGCCAGCGTGCACGATGCCATTGGATATTTTCGTACATGCCGAGGTCGCGCCGGTTGCCGTCGCCGCCCAGCGCCATGTCCAGATAGCGCGAATACGCAGCCGCCATCGCCGCGGTGTCGGACATCGGATCGACGCCCTGCGCGACCAGCGCGGCGCGGATGTCGTCGATGCAGCCGCGCAGTCGCTGCTGCGCCGCGTCGTCGAACGGATGCGTGTCGTCGCAGCGCCAAGCGTTGTGGGTATCGATCTGGCGCATGCATGCGTCGCGACGCGCATCCGCGAGCGGGCCGGTCAGCGCGCCGCCAAGCCGATGCTTCGAGTAGTCGCCCACCACGCCGCCGATCAGCGGCTTCGACTCTTCCGCACGCGCCCACAGCGCACCGATGGCGCCGGCCAGCTGCGTCGGCGTCGCGGTCCCGTTGGCGACCGCGTGCTCGACATCCAGCATGTCGTAGAGCTGGCTTTCAAACAGCACCGCGTCGAAGCTGCAGCGCGATACCAGCCGCTTCACGATTTCGATCTTGACCTCGAGCGTACGCCCGCCGCCGTGACTCGCATCCTCGCCCAGCAGCACGATGTCCTTGCGGCAGACATCGCGCACCAGACGGTCGATTTCGGCGCTTGCGATCTTGTCGAAAGAAGCATTGCTCGGCTTATCCGCCGCACAGGCGAACGCAGCCAACAGCAGCACCGGCAACGACGCCGCGACCGATAGATAGCGCATCAGCGCATCAGCGCATCATGGCCCGCATCGCCCGCAGCGCCGCCAGCGGAAACCGCATCCAGATCATCGCGTACACGCACAGTCGCACCCACGCACTGCGGCTCGGTGCTTCGAACCTGCGGAAGTAACGCGCCAGCCCGCGATGCTTGTGCCACTCCACGAACACCGGCCGCGAGCGGCTGGACACGCCGCGCACGTGGACCACGCGAACCTCGTTGGCGACCGCGACGAATGCGCCAGCTTGGCGCGCGCGGCGGCACAGGTCGAGATCTTCCGCGTGCAGGCGATAGCCCTGATCGAAGCCCTCGATGCGTTGCATCAGCGTACGCGGCAGGAACATCAGCGCGCCGGAGATTGCCTGTACAGGCTGCAGCGATTGCGACCCGTCGACGGCGACATCCAGCCTGCGCGCGTCGGCGTTGCGCAGCATCGCCGCAAAATCCGGGTCACGACGACGCGCCGCGCCGTCGCGCACGCCGGCTTCGTCGACCAGATCGGCGCCGAGCAACGCTTCGCGCGCGACGCCCTGCGCATGCGCAAGCAGCCGCGCAAGGGTGTCGTGCTCGAGCAGGCAATCCGGGTTCACGAATGCCAGCCACGGCGCATCGCTGTCGTCGGTGCCCTGATTGCAGCCGGTGCCGAAACCCGGGTTGTCGGGATTGGCGATGAAACGCACGCGCGCATCCGCCAGCGCATGGCGCTGGACGATCTCCAGGGTGCCGTCGGTGGACGCGTTGTCGACCACCCGGATCTGCGCCACGCCGTCGGCTGCGCGCAATCGGGTCAGACAATCGGCGATGGTTTCGGCGCTCTGGTAGGTCACCACAATGGCGGCGATGTCGGGAGCAGACGGTTGCGGGCTTGAGGACATTCGTCAGCTCCTGCAGATCGTTTGCATATGGGTTGTGCACGGCTTGGCGGACCTGTGGCCGGCGAAGAGCAAATCCCCCTTGCCCCCCTTTTTCAAAGGGGGGTAATCACTATTGCTTTTCGATTCGTCGGTTCTTTCCGAGTTAGCGTTTTTTTCTGACTTATCTTGGTTTTCTAACTTATCTTCTTTTTCTGGCTCATCGAATGGTCCTGACTCATAGAGTCTTTCTGACTCATAGAATCTTTCCGACATATCGTTTTTTTCTGACTTATCTTGTTTTTCTGGCTCATCGAGTGGTCCTGAGTCATAGACTCTTGCTGACTCATAGAGTCTTGCTGACATATCGAGCCGTTCTGATTTAACTGGTATTTCTGACTTATAGAGTCTTCCCGACTTGCCGGCACCGCCGTGCTTCCCGGCTTTTTTCGACGCATGACACATGCTCGAATCACCGGTATTTTCCGAATCACCGGCACTTTCCGAATCGCGGCACTTCGCTTGCCCCCTTTGAAAAAGGGGGTCGGCGTGCGCGCAGCGGACGACGGGGGGATTTGCTCTTGCGATCAGCCGTTTCATGGATCGGAATCATGGATGGTGCCGACACCCGCCGCATCCGCTTCCACATCTGGATCCGCTTGCGCAAACAGATCCGGCTGCGTGCGCAGCTCGACACCGTCGAGCGGTGCACTGTCGAACGGAATATTCACGTACGCATGGGTCAGCGCTTCGCGCAGCGCGTGCAGCGGATCGTGCATCAGAAACTGCGCCAGCCGCGCGTGCCAAGCGGGCCAGCGTACGCCGAGGGCTTCGACATCGTCGCCCTGCGGCACGCCCTCGCCGCAGCGGGCGACGAAGGCGGTTTCGCACAGGACGTTCCGCCAGCCTAGGCCGGCCATGCGCAGCGACAGATCGACCAGCGCGGCGTACGCGGATGCGTAGCTGGAGGTGTCGAGGCCGCCGGCCTTGCGCCGCGCGCTGCCGCGCAGGAACAGCGCGTGATTCACTGCGGCGGGCAGTTCGGGATGATGCGGCGGCAGCGACCCAGCGGCGCGCGCCAGCCGCGTGGGCTCGTCGGGCACCGGCATCACTTCGCCCACGCGCGGCCACGACGCGGTCTCGCCTGCGTTACACCAGGGCGTCGCGCTGGCGATGGCGGGATCGCGCGCGGCGCAGGCCACCAGTTGCGTCGCCCAGCCGGGAAACGGCACCGCGTCGCTGGCGAGCAGCAGCACGTCGGCGTTGGCGCAGGCCTTGAGCATGTCGTCGAGATGCACGGCCTCGCCGATGGATCGCGGGCGCCGGGTGTAATCGGCCTGCAGCGCGGTGCGCGCGAGCCAGCGTTCGATGATAGCCAGACCGCGTGGGCCGGCCTGGGCATCGTCGGCCAGCCACACGCGGGTGCCCGCGGGCGTACCGGCATCGAGCGCGGCGAGGCAGGCGTCGAGGGCGTCGTCGTCGACGCCCACCGGCACCAGAACGACGGGCAGCATGTTTGGGGGCAGCGCGGTCACTGCCCGCGCATTCAGCGATGCGGCTGCGCCGGCAACGCGCGCAGCTTCCCCGGCGGCGGCAGTGGATCCATTGCGCGGAAACGACGCGAATAATCCTCGGTGTAATCGCGCAGCCCCTGCTGGTCGCGCACCACGGTCGGGGTAATCAGGATGATGATTTCGGTGCGGCGCTTGTTGTTGGTCTGGGTGCCGAACAGCGCGCCGATTACCGGCAAGCGGGTCAGACCCGGCAACCCGCGCGAGCCCTTGGTGTCGTTGTCGGTGATCAGGCCCGCCAACAGCACGGTGTCGCCGCTCTGGGACACCGCGCTGGTCTTCAAGCGGCTGGTGCTGATGGTGCGGTTGCCGTTGGCATCGGGCGCACCGGACGGCGAGCTGATTTCCTGCACCACTTCGATGAACACCACGCCGTCCTGGGTCACGCGCGGGCGGACCTTGAGGATGGTGCCGGTGTCGAGGTACTGCACCTGGCTGATGCTGTTGCTGTTGCCGAGGATCGGGTTGACCGACGTCGACACCACCGGGATCCGGTCGCCGACATTCAGGGTAGCCTCCTGGTTGTTGCGGACCAGGATCGACGGCGTCTGCAGCAGCTTCACGTCGGTGACTCTGTCGAGCGCCCGGATCACCGCCGCGGCGTCGTTCTTGATCAGCGTCCAGGCCAGGCCAGGCCCACTGGTCCCGCCGATGCTGGCGCCCAACGTGCTCCATTTGCTGGGCGTGCCCAGACCCGGCGTGGTCACGTCCGGCAGGCCGTTTTCGGTTGTGGCGTTTTCCAGGAACCAGCTCACGCCGTATTCCAGTTCGCCCGACAGGGTGACCTGCGCGACCTGCGCTTCGATGTGCACCTGCAGCGGCAGCACGTCGAGTTTCTCGATCACGTCGAGGATCGAGCGCCAGGCGGAAGCGGTGGAGCGCACCAGCAGGGTGTTGTTCTCTTCGATCGCCGACACCGCGACCTTGTCGCCGCCGACTTCCAGCACCACGCTGCCGCTGCCGCCGCTCTGGTTCTGGCTGAGCGAAAGCGAGCCGCCGCCGAGGCCGCCGGAGCTGTTGCCGGAACTGCCTCCAGAGCCGCCGCCCAAGTCGCCGCCATCCTTGCCGCCGTCCGAGCCGCCGCCGATGGTGTTCACCTGGCCGCCTGGAATCAGCGAATAGTTGCCGCCGTCGTTGCCGCCGCCGCGATTACCGCCGCTGCCGCCGAAGACTTCGCTGAGGCGCGCGCCGATTTCCTTGGCGGTGATGTATTTCAACTGGTACGAATAGAGTTTGAGGCCCTCGCCGGCGCCGTCGATACGCTCGATCCACTCCTCGATGTCGTCGAGGTAATCGGCCTGCGACGTGATCGCCAGCACCGCGTTGGCACCGTCCAGCGGCATGAAGCGGAACATGCCGGCGACCGGCGATTTGCTCTGTTCACCGAAGACTTTTTCCAGATCCTGCACAACTTTGTTGGCCTTGCTGGACTGCAGCGGGTACACGCCGACCGACATGCTGGACATCCAGTCGACGTCGAAGATCTGGATGGTGCGCAGATAGCTTTCCAGTTCGGCGCGAGTGCCGGCGATGGTCAGCAGATTGCGCCCGCTGTCGACGGTGACGATGGCATTGGGGCGCGCGTAAGGCTTGAGCAGTTTTTCCATCTCGGTGGCCGACACGTAACGCAGCGGCACCACCCGCGATTCAAAACCGCGGGCGCTCTGCGGCGAGCCGGTGCGCGGGGTGACTACGCCGGTGCCCAGCGCCTGATCGGCCGGGACGATGCTGTAGCGCCCGTCGCTGTAGATCATCCGCGCGTTGTTCCAGCCCAGGATCATCTCCAGCACCGACAGCGCCTGCGCCGAACCCACCGGCTGCGGCGTGGAATAGGTGACGGTGCCCTGCACGTTCGGGGCGATGGTGTAGTTCTGGCCCAGCATGTCACCCAGGATCGCCTTGACCACTGCGTGCAGCGATTCGCCCTCGAAGTTGAAGCGCGCTTCGCCGCTGGTCGCGCCGATGTCGGGCAGCGGCGCGCTGGCGGCGGCAGCGTTGATCACCTGGCCATTGCCGCGGCGGATCCGCGGACGTGGGCGTTCGTCTTCGACTTCGGCCGCATTCGGCAGCGGTTCGCTGGTGACCGGATCGCCGGCCTGCGTCCGGCTGCCCTGCGTCTGGCTACCCAGCGTCTGACCGCTTGCGGGCTTGCCCTCGGCGCGCTTGATCTGCGGCTGTGAACCGGTGGCGCAGGCCACCAGCATCGTGCTGAGCGCGGCGGCAAAAAAAACGGAGGCGGTGGATCGCAGATTCATCATCGAATTCTCAAAGGGTGTGTCCCGGCACAGGGCCGGCGTTCTGCGCTGCATGGACGCGCCGCCGCTGGTGTCGCTCGCGGCGTGCGTGGGTTCGCGCGCAGGTTGCCGCGGTGGTCGCGACGGAAGGGATGGCGCCGGAGGGCTTGGTCATGACCGGATCCTCATGGGGTTTGCACCGGGCTTTGTCCCGAAGCGCCGGGGTCCTGCGCTTCCTGCGCGGTCTGCTGGCGGATCTGGGCGCGACGCGCTTCGATGCGCTTGCGGATCGCGTCCAACTGCGCCTCGGTCGAGACATTGCCGCCGGTGCCGCCGGTGCCGTCCGCATTAGCGACGGGCTGCGGTATCGGCGGCGGCGCAACGGGCGGCGGCTGCGGTACCACGCCCCCCGGGCCCGGCAGGGTTTCGTTGATCACCGCGGTCGGCGAGGGGCCGGTAGGCGCGGCGCCGCCGACACCGTTGAACACCCGCAGCTCCAGGGTCTTTTCGCCTTCCGGACCGCGGAACACCGCGCTGCGCGGCTGCAGCGAGGCGAGACTCCACTGCGGCGCGGTCTCGACCGCATCGCCGACCTTCACCCGCACCGGCTGCGCGCCGTCCGCGGGCGGCTTGAGGATCGCCAACTGCACGGTCGACGAGATCAGGATGCTGGTGAGAACGTAATCGAAAGTATTGACCGGCGCGGCTTCGCCGTTGCCCTCGATGGTGAACGGCTGCGGCTTGCGGTCTTCGGAAAAGATCGGACGCTGGCCGATCTCGACATACTGCGCCTGCACGCCG
>JAYUIZ010000069.1:0-1095 GCA_043765595.1 Lysobacter sp.
CCGCGCCGCGATCGCATCCGCCAGCGCCAGCGCATAAGGCAGCACCTCGACGCGCGGGACGCAGGTGTGCGGCAATCCTTTCGCGCGCAGTTCGCTGCCGCTGTACTCGACTGCGGTGAACAGGGTCTCCCGGGCCAGATCGGCGCCGAGCGTGGCCGGGAAGATCAGCGTCGATCCCGCGCCCGGCGTGAAGCCGTATTGCATGTACGGGCTGATATAGCGGCTTTCGTCGCTGAACACGCACAGGTCGGCGAACATACCCAAGGTCCAGCCGCCGCCGATCGCGTGCCCCTGCATGGCGGCGACGACTGGCACGCTGCAGCTCATTGGTAACTGGTAAATCTTGGTGTCGGTGAACTTGGCGCTGCCCTGCTGGATCGCCAGCAGACTGTCGCGGGTTCCGCCGCAAGCGAAATAGGTGTCGTAACCGCAGAGCACGACAGCGCGGTAATCGCCCGACGCTTCGATGTGGGCGAAGACTTCTTCCAGCCCGCGGACCAGTGCGGGCGAGAACATGTTCTTCGCCTCGCGATCGACCATGCGCACGACCAGCACGCCGTTGCCGCGAAGTTCGGTCTCGATGGCGGGGAATTCGGGCATGGGCCGCGCCGTGACCCGGCCGGCGTCGCCCGCGTCCGCTTCCGCGTCCGCTTCCGCGTCCGCTTCCGACACGGCAGAAGCGTCTGCAAGCCGGGCCAACACGGCGGCACGGCGGCGCGCGCGCAGCGCGGGTGTGCGCAGCGGAAATGCATCCGCCAGCGCCAAGGCATGTGCCAGCACGTCGGTCGCATCGCCACGCACGGCCGCCGCCCCGGACGCCAGTTCAGCCCCGGCGACCGCCGCCGGCTCGAACAGACAGCGCTTCGCGCGATTCGCGCCCAGGCGATGGGTGAACAACACAGCCGCCCGTCGCAGCAGCGACAGGTCGCGCCACAGTGCATCGGTCGAATAGTGCGCGCGTTCGGCGTGGACGCAGGCGTCCGCGCTCAGTCCCAGCAGCCAGCCGGCGCCACCGGCATCGCCTTCAAACGCGACGACGACCGGGGACGGGTACTCGCACAGCACGTGCTGAAGCGCCGCCAGCTCGGAATCGAC
>JAYUIZ010000070.1:0-1095 GCA_043765595.1 Lysobacter sp.
CGACGGCGCCCTGTGCCTCGTGCAGACGCTGCTTGGCGCGGCCGAGGGCTTCACTCGCGCGGGCGCGCAGGGCCTGCGCACGTTCGCCGGTGGCGTTGGCGGCTTCGTCGAGCAGCGCTTCGACGTCATCCAGGACGATCTTGGCGTCGCTGACCAGCTCATCGGTATTCAGGATATTAATCTTCGACATGATTGACTCCGTGGCTTTTTGTGGGGATGTGTTCGGGAGATGCGTTCCGGGAAAGATCCGGAGACACTCGATCTGGCGTCTCGCTCGACATGTTTCAAGCCGATCCTGTCGAGCGGCTTATGTGAAGCCTCTCACGTCAAGCAGATGCTTCCTTCGGGATATTCCCCGGCGCCGAGGATACCCCGCGAAACACCCGACGCCACCGTCGCGTTCCCCATCGCCGCCCGGTTCCGTTCATACACGATGATCCCGTGCGAATCCGGAGAAAATACAGGCCACTGCGCGTGCATTGCGCATGAAATAGACGACTCCGTCGTGCATAACGCGGAGCCTACAACAACGAGCAGGGACCGCAGCGCGAAGCGCGCTCATCCGTTGACCACGCCCGCCGATGCAAATGCCGCCGATGCCGATGCGATGACCGCCCTGGCAGCCGCGACGTCGGCGTGGGGCACGACGATCCGCGCCCGCCGGTCCAGCGTGCAGGCCAAGCCGGCGTCCAGCAGCGTCACGTGCGCGGCGCGCAATTGCGCCGCAGCCACTGCATCGAGCACGCCAGCCATCTGCAGCGCGTTGATCAATCCCGGCGTGTCGCGCGGATTGAGCAGCGAAGGGCTTGCGGCGGACTCGCGCAGCACGCCGTACTGCAGCAGGAATTCGAGATCGACCAGACCGCCCTCGCCCTGCTTCAGATCGAAGCGACCGGCGCCGGAGCGGTCCAGCTCGGCGCGCATCCGCGCGCGCATCGACGCCACGTCCTCGCGCAGCTTGTCGGGGTCGCGCGGCTGCGCCAGGGTCTGCGCGCGCACGCGCTCAAACCCGGCGCACAGCGCGGGATCGCCGGCAACCGCACGCGCGCGGACCAGCGCCTGATGCTCCCAGGTCCAGGCGCGCTGGCGCTGGTA
>JAYUIZ010000071.1:0-1095 GCA_043765595.1 Lysobacter sp.
CCACCGGCTCGGGCAAGTCGGTCGCGGTCAACGCGATGGTGCTGTCGCTGCTGTACAAGGCCAGTGCCAAGGAACTGCGGATGCTGATGATCGACCCGAAGATGCTGGAACTCAGCGTCTATCAGGGCATCCCGCATCTGCTGGCGCCGGTCGTTACCGACATGAAAGAAGCCGCGAACGGCCTGCGCTGGTGCGTGGCCGAGATGGAGCGCCGCTATAAGCTGATGAGTGCGGTGGGCGTGCGCAACCTCGCCGGCTTCAACAAGAAGGTGAAGGACGCGCAGGAGGCCGGCCAGCCGCTGCTGGACCCGCTGTTCCGGCCGAATCCCGACTTGGACGAGGCGCCGCGTCCGCTGGAGCCCATGCCGTTCATCGTCATCTTTATTGATGAATTCGCCGACATGATGATGATCGTCGGCAAGAAGGTCGAAGAACTCATCGCCCGGCTGGCCCAGAAGGCGCGCGCCGCCGGCATCCACTTGATCCTGGCCACCCAGCGCCCGTCGGTGGACGTCATCACCGGCCTGATCAAAGCCAATATCCCGACCCGCATCGCGTTCCAGGTCAGCTCCAAGATCGACTCGCGCACCATCCTCGACCAGTCCGGCGCGGAAACGCTGCTCGGCCACGGCGACATGCTCTATCTGCCGCCGGGCACGGCGCTGCCGGAGCGCGTCCATGGCGCCTTCGTCAGCGACGAGGAAGTGCATCGCGTGGTCGAGAACCTGAAACAGATCGGGGGCGCGCCGGATTACGTCGAAGGCGTGCTGGAAGAAATGCAGACGATGGGCGACGGCGTGGTCGTGGGCCCGACCGGGCTGCCCGAGACCGGCGGCGGTGGCGGCGACGAAAGCGATCCGCTGTACGACGAAGCGGTGAAGATCGTCACCGAAAGCCGCCGCGCCTCGATTTCAGGGGTGCAGCGCCGGCTCAAGATTGGCTACAACCGCGCCGCGCGACTGGTCGAGGCGATGGAGGCGGCGGGCGTGGTGTCGCAGCCGGAGCACAACGGTGACCGCACGGTGCTCGCGCCGCCGCCGCCGTCGAGGTGATCGGCTTGCAGCGGCAGGGCATCCGGACGCCCACAATGCCTTC
>JAYUIZ010000072.1:0-3206 GCA_043765595.1 Lysobacter sp.
TTCCCACCCGGCTCGTGCTTGAGCGGTGGGAACAGGGACAGTGGCGGCCTGCCGCGATGCAGGAAGAGCACCGTGTGATCTCGCAAATGGAACCGAGTCGTTACTGGTACGAGCCCGTCGCCGACGACGGTGTCGTGTCGGATCTGGACCCGGTCGCGCCTGACCACACGGAGTTGATCGGTATCGGTCAGAAACGTGAGGACAAGGCCTACGCCACCTATGAATTCGTTCGCATCGTTCCGCCCATACCCGGCCGCTATCGGCTGCGGATCGAGAGTCTGCAAAACCACCCCGCCGTTCGTGGTCTGACATTCGAGCTACTTGTGTCCCATGAATATCACTATGGAATCCGGTGAGTACTATGAACAATTCCCTTGACAACGATCGCGATGACCGCGTCTACAAGCTGACAACCTATATCGCCGCACCCGGTACGCCGATCATCGACCCGAACACCGGGCAGCGCAGTGAGTCGCTCCCCGGGCATATGTATTACATGATCAGCGATGGACGGGAGGAAAAGGGCTATGGTTTTTCACCGGAAGGGCATGGTCGCCCCTTTGGGCAAGGCGAGGTTTCGCCGCATGACTTTCAGAGATACCAAGCCCCCATCTACGCCCGAACCATCGAGATCACCAGCGAGCAGTACGGGAAGCTGAAAGATTTCGGCCAAGCTGGTCTGGATGGCCGTCAAACCCACTTCAACCTAACCTACAACGGCGCGGCCAATAGTTGCATCGACTTCACCTGGGGCGCGCTCAACCACGCGGGCCTGCATCAGCAACTGCCGTTTCCGAACGGGCAATCGGCGCCCTTGCGCAATCACGACGGACAGTTCCTCCCCCAAGGTAATATCGCCGGGCTGCAGAGCATCCCAGCACCGTTCCCCGACAGCCCGCACAATCGCGTGGAAACGAACCGACCGCCGCCGGGATTTGTCGAAAAAGCAGACCGTGCGAAAGACTCAACCCTGCAGCACTGGCAGGACAACGTGCATGAGGTGCTCGACACGGTGAAGTGCGCTGCCTTCCCGAAGTTGCCCGCCTGTCCGCCGGATGGCGCGAGTCTCGACCTCAAGCGCGCCTTGCCGGACCCGCGTGATTCATCGTTGAAAGACGCGCCGCTGTACGAACAGATCAAAACGGGCGTCACGAGGATCGATGCGGACCGAGGGCGCGCCTTCGATTTAGTCAGCGAGCGATTGGCGATGCGTGCGTTCGCGGATGTCAAAGCGGCCGGCATGGTATCGGCCGACCGCGTTGTTCTCAATGAAGCCGGCCGCAAACCTCGCGACGATGGTTCGTATGAGGCGGCCAATACGTTCCTGATCGCGATTCAGGGGCGAGACCCCTACGACCCCGCCGCAAAACGTGCCGTCATCGATGTGGCGCAGGCGATCGAGCGTCCTGTCGAGCAGTCTTTGCAACGGGTCGAGGCGCTGAATCAGCAGCAGACTCAGATGCTGGCGCAGCAGCCCAATCAACCGACACCCGATGGCCCCAGCCACGGCCCACGCACGATGTGAGTGTCCACGCAAATTGATGTGCTTCATGCAGTATCGGCGCGATGGATGTCCACTGTGGACGATATTCGGATCCGAAGCTGGAAACATTGCCGAAACACGCGGCGTGGTGCGCGCATGATCGTGCACAGGTCGCGGTTTGTGCTGGCGGTCGTACTCGCTGCTGTGTGCGTGCACGCGCACGCGTGGGAGGGGGCGAGGCAGCGGCCTGGTTTTCAACAGCCGAGTGGCTGGTCAGGCCGCCCTACAGGTTGATTAGCCGTTCGCGTCCGCTATAGACGTTCATCCGCCCGTCGCGGGCGAAGGCGATCAATGTGATGCCGGCGGCTTCCGCGTGACGGATCGCAAGATCGGTCGGCGCCGATATCGCCGCGACTACTGCGATGCCTGCGTTCGCGGCCTTGTGTACGATTTCGTAGGATGCGCGCGATGTGATGGCAAGGAAACCATTGTTCGATTCGCAGCGCGGCGTCGCGCGCAGCATCGCGCCGATGAGTTTGTCGACGGCGTTGTGGCGGCCCACATCTTCGCGTACGAGCAGATGCTCGCCATCGACGAAACCAGCCGCATGCACGCCCCCGCTGCGCGCATTCAAAGGCTGCTGCTGTGCGAGTCCCGCAAGACCACGGTGGATGCTGTCCGCGCCGAGCTGCGGGCCGGTGCCCACGTTCCGTGCCGGGCGCACGGCGGCCTGCAGGCTCGACGTGCCGCACAGGCCGCAGCCGCTGCGGCCTTCGAGGCCGCGCTGGCGCTGTTCGATGGCATCGAAGCGGCGCTGCGGGATTGCCGCGTGCAGGGCGATGCCGTCGTCGCTGCGGACGATGTCGACCAGCGAGAATTCTTGCGCTGATGCGACGATACCTTCACAGATCGCGAAACCCAGCGCGAAATCCTCCAGATCCGCGGGCGTGGTCATCATCACCGCGAACGACAGATCGTTGTAGAGCAGGGCGACCGGAATTTCCTCGATCACCCATTCTTCGCGCAGACGGCTGTCGTCGCCGCCGATGTGTAGCGCCTCGCGGGCGCGCAGACCGGTATTCATGTCGAGCTTCTATTCATGCCGCGTCTGCGCACAGCGCACGGCCGCGCGCGGTCAGCCGCAGCAGTAGACGCTCGCCATCGCGGCGCTGCGCCACCAGATCGAGGCCATCGAATTGCGGGTCGTCGCCCAGCGCAACCAATACCCGCTGCAATTCGCTGGCGCTCAACGACAGCCGCTTCGCCGCGCGCGCCAGCGAGATTTCGCCTTCTGTCGCAAGCAGACGGATCAGCGCGAGCGCCGCGTCTTCACTCATGACCTTGCGGCGTCGACGGCGCGGCGCAGATAAACCGGAATCGATTTCGAAGCCGGCGTGCGCGCGCGCTCGGCATGGCTGCCCAGCGGCACCAGTGCGTTGGTTTCCGGGAAATAGCTGGCCAGGCAGCCTGCGGGGATGTCGTATTCGACCAGTCTGAAATCGCGCGCAACGCGCTCGCCGTCGTTCCAGACCGAGACCAGATCGACGTGTTCGCCGTCGCGGAAACCCAGGGCATCCAGATCGGCGCGCGAAATGAAGCACACACGTCGCAGGCCATGCACACCGCGATAACGGTCGTTGCTGCTGTAGATGGTAGTGTTGTACTGATCGTGCGAGCGCACGGTCATCAACTGCAGGAGGGGCTTCAGCCCCGATGGTTGTGC
>JAYUIZ010000073.1:0-3204 GCA_043765595.1 Lysobacter sp.
ATGGAAGAACTGCGAGCGAAAACTCAATACAAGTCTGCAATTCGTAAATCTTGCATTCTTGGCGCTGTTGCTCAGAAGATTTTGAACAGGCTCTAAGAGCATTCCGGAAGCGCGTGCAACTCATTCGGAGGTGTTCAAGTATTGCCGTGCAGAGCTGCTCCACGACAATTACTTCCACGCTGTTTTCGAGGCTATTAAGGGTCTTGGCCAGAGGCTTCGTCAAATGTCTGGGTTAAAAACAGATGGCACAGAGCTCGTAAATACTGCGCTATCTACTAAAAGCCCACTGGTGGCGTTGAACTCACTCAGCACTGAGACAGAGATCAGCGAACAAAAGGGTGTAGCCAACCTGTTAGTGGGCGTCTTCGGCGCAGTCCGCAACCCGGTAGCACATGCGCCACGTACAGAATGGGCAATGCCGGAGCAGGATGCGATTGATATTTTTGCGTTGGTCTCTTACTTGCACCGTAAGCTCGACACGGCATCCGTGATTAACGTCGGTAAGGTCTAAGAATTCGCTCAAGCCGACCCCACATCGCGGGGCCGGCTTACCTCAGGCGTTAAACCTTTGCGCGAACACTTGCGCGACTCGGAGTGATACTTTAGTGTCACTCTATGCGTACAGAATTAGTGACCACCCTGAAGCGTCAGGCAGCCGAACTGCTCTCAGACATTGAGCGGGACAAGGAGCCCATCCTCATTACCCAGCATGGTCTGCCAAGCGCGTACCTTGTCGATGTTGAGAGCTATGAGCTCATGCAACAGCGCATGGCGCTTCTGGAGGGTATTGCGCGGGGAGAACAAGCAATCGCTGAGGGGCGTGTAGTTACTCACACTCAAGCCAAGAAGCGTCTGGCCCGATGGCTGAAATAGTTTGGTCGGAGCCGGCATTGAGCGATCTTGATGCCATCGCCGACTATATTGCATTGGAAAGCCCGGCCGCAGCGGCAGAGTTTGTCAAACGCATATTCAGCCACGTCGATCAGCTTGCTGTGCATCCTGAGAGTGGCAGCAAGCCTAAAGAACTTGGCCGGTCCCGTTACCGTCAGATTGTCGAGCCACTCTGTCGCGTCTTCTACCGCCATGACGGTGACAAGGTCTTTATCCTGCATGTCATACGCTCGGAGCGTTTGCTCCGCAAGGGCAAGCTCGCATCTCGCGCCAAGCAAGCAAAAGCCTGACTATTCATGCATGGACTCCATACGCAAATACTGCTCGCCGGTTGTTTGAAGACACGGCGACTGCAACAGCAAAAACGGTTGCATTCGCGTATCCGGCTTTTCGGTGAACCCGACGCGGGTTGTGCGTGCGGTTCGAGCCATGATGAAGGTCGTGAACTTGAGGGTCTGATCCGCTATAAGCGGGCTTGATCAGTCAGTCGAGCCCAACTCCCTTCGTGGCTCGCTTTGATTCAGGCGGGGCACCCATCGACGATCTTCACCAGCTTCAGGCTTTCAGATCCCCCCGTTCCAGGAACACCAACGCTCAGCCGCCCGGCCACGCCTCGAACAACGCCAACGCCTTCGCGAACTCCGCATCCACCGGCGCCACCGCTTCCATTCGTACGCCGCTCTTGGGGTGATCGAAACCCAGCCGCTCTGCGTGCAGCAACATCCGGTGGATGCCCATCATCCGGAACGCGCGGTTGTGGCGGCCGTCGCCGTGGCTGGTATCGCCGATCAGATGATGCGACAGATGCTTGAGATGCCGGCGGATCTGGCGGAAGCGTCCGGTTTCAGGCTGCGCGCGCAGCAGCGCATAGCGCGATGTCTCGAATCCCGCGGACGGCAGCGCCAGCTCGCAGGTGGCGAGGCGCTGGAAACGGGTGACCGCGGGCTTCTTCTGCGGCTTGCCGGGGCCGCCGTCCAGCGGATGATCGACGACGAACGCCTCCTCCGGCCAGCCGCGGCACACCGTCAGATAATCCTTGCGCACGGCGCCGGACATCAGCGACTTGCCCAGCGTCGATGCGCTCTCGCGATCGAACGCCAGCAGCAGGCAGCCGCTGGTCGCGCGGTCGAGACGATGGACCAGAAACACCGGCTTGCCGAACTGCTCGCGCAGCCGGTCGGCGACGAAATCGGTTTCGCCGCGCGCCAGGGCGCTGTCGTGGACCATCAGCCCGGCCGGCTTGTCGACCACCGCCAGCGACTCGTCGCGGTACAACACCGGTATCGCTTCGGGAGCAGCGGGGGTTTCCGGGAACTCCGGGAAAGGCGATCGGGTCATCAAAGGGCGTCGTTCTGCGAGAATGGGTGTGCGAAAAGCCGCGCCTATTGTCTTCCATCCGCATCCTCCCGGGAGTTCCACGATGTCCCTGCTCCGACTCCGCACCGCACCGCGCGCCCTCGCGCTGGCCTGCGCGCTCGCCCTGGTATCCCCCGGTGTGTTTGCCCCCGCCGCCTTCGCCGCAGATGCCGTCACCCTGCCGAAGGGCGTGGCCGCCGGCCCCTGCGTGGAAGGCATCTGCGAATACACCCTCGCCAATGGCCTGCGTGTGCTGATGTTCCCCGACGCCAGCAAACCCACGGTCACCGTCAACATCGCCTACGGTGTGGGCTCGGTGCACGAGAACTACGGCGAGACCGGCATGGCCCATCTGCTGGAACACATGCTGTTCAAGGGCACGCCCACCCATGCCGACATCCCCGGCGCAATGAAGGCCCGCGGCATCGAGAAGAACGCCACCACGTCGCTGGACCGCACCAATTACTTCGGTTCGTTCCCGGCCAACGACGAGACCCTGGACTGGCTGCTCGCGCTGGAAGCCGACCGCATGGTGAATTCGTTCGTCGCGAAAAAAGACCTCGACAGCGAAATGACCGTGGTGCGCAACGAGATGGAGCGCAACGAGAACAACCCCGGCTCGGTGATGTTCCAGCGCCTGCGCTCCACCGCCTACCTGTGGCACAACTACGGCAACAGCACCATCGGCGCGCGTTCTGACGTGGAGAACGTGCCGATCGAACGCCTGCAGGCGTTTTACCGGACGTGGTATCGCCCCGACAACGCAACCCTGATCGTCGCCGGCCGCATCGACCCCGCAGCCGCGCTGGCGAACGTGCAGCAGCATTTCGGCAAACTCGCGCGGCCCAAGGCGCCGCTGCCGAAGTCCTACACCGCCGAGCCCACCCAGGACGGCGAGCGCGAGGTCAACGTACGCCGCAGCGGCGACACCCGCTTCATCGGCATCGGCTATCACAC
>JAYUIZ010000074.1:0-1092 GCA_043765595.1 Lysobacter sp.
TCTACCTTGTCGCCGAGGTTGCCGAGGTTGACGACTTTCTGCAGAAGAATCAGTTGCATGGAATAACTCCGTATTCGTTAGCAGCGCGCGTTCTTTCAATGAGCGGGCGCCGCAACTGGTGGCTGTCCGAATGGACGGTAAAGACGCTTACAGGTCGCACAGCTAACGATGACCAGGCTAGGAGCGGACAGGCGTGCAAACCGGAGTTGGCTCAGGCCAATCAGGATTTGCACGGCTGGCCGGCGACAACGCCCGGGCGAGCTGGCGAAGCGATCAGATGTTGTGGTTGTCGGTGTACGGGATCAAGGCAAGGAAGCGAGCGCGCTTGACGGCGGTCGCGAGCTGGCGCTGGTACTTCGACTTGGTACCGGTGATGCGGCTGGGGACGATCTTGCCGTTCTCGGTGAGGTTCTGGCGCAGGGTGTTGAGATCCTTGTAATCGATCTCGACCACATTTTCAGCGGTGAACTTGCAGAACTTGCGGCGGCGGAAGAATTTGGACATGGCGGGCCTCCTCAGGCTTCGGCTTCAACGGTATCGGGGGCATCGTCGCTATCGGCGATGCCGACTGCGCCGTCATCGTCGCGGCGACGGCGATCGCCCTTATCGGCCTTGTCCTTGTCGTCCTTGTTCTTCATGATCAGGGACTGCTCGGTGTCCGGGCCATCGCGCTTGATCACAAGGTGACGCAGGACGGCGTCGTTGAAGCGGAAGGTTTCGACCAGTTCGTTGAGAACAGCGAGATCGGTCTCGATGTTCATCATGACGTAGTGGGCCTTGACCAGATTCTGGATGGGATACGCGAGCTGACGGCGGCCCCAGTCTTCGAAACGGTGGATCGTGCCGTTGCCGGATTCGACGAGCGACTTGTAGCGCTCGACCATCGCCGGCACCTGCTCGCTCTGGTCCGGGTGGACCATGAAGACGATTTCGTAATGACGCATTGCGGTGTGTCCTTGTGGATATCGCAGACGGAATTGTCTGGCGAAAGCCCCCTCGGCGCCGTTGAGCGACGGTAGGGCAAGGTCCCCTGCCGAGGCAGAAGAGCCAGAAAGTATGGCAGTTCAAGCACTTGGAGGCAAACCGGGCTGT
>JAYUIZ010000075.1:0-3202 GCA_043765595.1 Lysobacter sp.
CAGCCGATGGCCTGGTGTTTTGAAGCTCTGCGCACGGACGCCATGAAACACTCGACAGGACTTGGATCATGCAAGTAGCGGGCAGCATCGCGCATCTACTGACCGACTTTCACCGAAAGCGTCAAATCCGCAAGAAATCCGCTGCCGCACTGCGCTGGCTCTCGACACGCGAGCACGAATTTGCGGTCGACACGGCGGCCGACGGCGAACGCCGACTCGAACCGACGCCGTGGCTCGCGAAGCCGCTGTGCGAATTGATTTTCCTGTTGCTGGTGCTGCATCGTCACGGTGTTGCGGACGACATCGTCGCCAAGCTCGACAGGCTCGCCATCGCGCAGGCGCGCGATTTCGATTGGCATCAACTCGCCGCCTACGACCCGTCCGCGGCGACGCCGCTCGCGACCGTCGCCGATTATTTCGCGATCATGAGCGAGCCGCATCCCTTCGAGGTCGCCCATCTCGACCATCTCTACCGCTCCGGATATTTCCATGGTATGGACCGGTTGCCGTACCGGGACATGGATCTGGACTATTGCATGTCGAGGATCGGGCATCCCGCCGCCGCGCAAGGCCTAGCCGGCGCTTTCGCCGACACCGCGTTCGGGAAACAGAAGAATCTCTCGCGCTACTCGATCGACGACATCTATTCGCTCACCCATTCCATTTTCTACCTCACCGACCTCGGATTCCGGCGCCCAGACGCCTTGCTGGAACGGGAAACGGTCGCGAGAATGCGTCGCACGCTGATCGGCCTCACCGGCATCATGATCCGTAGCGACAATCGCGATGTGCTCGGCGAGCTGCTGTTGTGCTGGCGATTCTGCGGGATCGTGCCGGATGCGTTCGAGAAGCGTTTGTACACCGTCGGCGTGGATCAGCTGCTGCTTCACATGAACGACGACGGCAGCCTGCCGCACAACGCGAAAGTGAAGGAACGCAGCGCATCGGGCAAGGCGCGTTTCATCGAGCTGTATCACACCACGCTGGTAGCCGCCCTGTTCCTGAGCATCGAGCGGAGCGCGGCATGAACGCGCACCCGTTGCTCCAATGCGCAAGCGATCACATCCGCGTGCGGGCGAAGGACTTCGATATCGCGCACGAGCGCGCATGCCTTCTGGAGATCGGGACCTGCGCCGAACTGCTGCTCGCAGCGCCCAGCGCGCCGGGATTCGCCGGCTGCATCGCGGACATCGCTGCGGCAACGCTGCTGTGGCTGCGCAGCGGTCTGCTGGAAGACACCATCCGCATGCATCCGGAGACGGCCTACCACGCCACACTGCTGCTGCGCGTGGCGTTGCGGTGTGAGGAGGCTACGGCGGACGACAGACGTTCGGCGGCGGAACGTCTGCTGCCGGCGCTGCTGTTGGATCGCGAATCGCCCTCCGTCACGCAGTGGGTCGTGTGGTCGCACCTGGAGATGGCATCGCTCGCGGATGCGACGCACCGGCCACGCGCCGTCGAAGTGCGCCCGTCGTTCGACAAGCGGGTACTGCGCCGGCGCACCGACGAATCCGACATCGCGGCGCTGCACATGGCCGCGCATCTGGTCCGCGATGGCCGACTCGCCCCGGAAGAAATCCCGGTGGTATTGCCGCATGTCCTGCTGCTGCAGACCTGTCGCGACGCCGACATCAACCGGCTGTCCGTGCTGCTGCTGCTGAATCTGGCGGCGTTCGCGCCGCCGCGCTGGCTGCTTCGGCATGCCGAATCGGCGCTGCTGGCGATGACGCCGGCAGCGGACACGCTGCTGCCGCCACCATTGAAAACCTCAGATCACGACGAATACAGGGATCGCATGCTCGCCGGCCTGCAAGTCCGCGGGACCTTGGCCTGCGGCGCCCTGCTCTCCATGGGAAATCAGTTCGAGTCCTTCTATGCAGCCGACCACTAACCAGATCGAGAACACGCTGGACTACCTCGGTCGCCTGATCGGCCCGTCGCCATCGGTCGAGACCAAGGCATCCACCCTCGCCAGCATCTGCTTCTCCCGCGCATGCGCGCTGCTGCTTGTGCCGGACGAAGATGCCAAACGCAAGGCGGAGGCGGAGGCGGAGCGCATGGGCCAATGGCTGCTGCACCATCCGAACAGCAACAATCTCGACCTCGATCCGCTGATCCTGGCATCGCACTACGATCTGCTGACCTCGCATCGACTGAATACGCAGAGTTACGGCGAACTGGTCGGCAGGATCGCGCAGGCGCTGCGCGGGATGCCGGCGAACATGGCCGAGCAGGGACGGATACGTCTGATCGCGAGCCTGCTATCGCGCAACGGTCTGGATTGCGGCCCCGGGCACAAGCGGCCCGGCGCGGAATCGACGCTGGAAGATCCATCGGCCATCCTGGTGATGGACGAGCGGCGCATGATCGATGCGCTGGATCACGCCTACGCAGATGACAGGACGTGCCGAGCGGAAGCGTCCAGGGCGCTCGCGCTGGTCGCGTTGACCGATCTGCGGAATTACCGGATCGATCTCGCCTGCCGGACGCTGCGCTACCTGCTCGCCTTCGGCACCGATCTGGACTATGTGCAGGACGCGCTGGATTTCATCGGTCTGCAGCGCCGGGCGAAAGGCGGATACGGATTCTTCGATCCCGAGCGCTCCGCCGAGCTTCCGGCGGAGAAGCGCGAGATCGAATATCACCTGCCGATCACCCTCAACTGCGTTTGGACGATGAATGCGGCGGCGCGGCGTGCCGCGAAGGGTCCCACCGCCATGGAGCGCGCCGACCACGACGCCAGCGTGGGGAGCGCAGCGTGAAATCGATCCTGGCGCTGCTGAAGCTGACGCGACGGCAATGGCCCAGCTACGCATTCTGCGCGCTCCTGCTGTTGGCGGCTACCGGCTTGTTTCTGCTGTTGCCGCAACAGATCGGGGCGTTCGTCGCGCGGTTGTCCGAGAGCGACAGCGGATTCGCGCGGGTGCGGACGCCCATGCTGATCATCTGCACGATTCTCCTCGGGCAGGCCATGCTCTCCGCAGCCTACACCTATTACATCGCGATCATATCGGAGCGCATCGGCAACGATTTCCGCCATGCGTTCTTCGAGAACCTACTCGCGCAGCCGATGGAGCGCGCGGCGGCGCGACAGCTCGGCGGCACGGCCTCGCAGTTCGCGTCGGATCTGACCATCGTGCAGGCGGGGCTTTCCGATACGCTGATCAATGTGCTGCGGCACGGTCTGGTGTCTGTGGGCGCC
>JAYUIZ010000076.1:0-3198 GCA_043765595.1 Lysobacter sp.
GTGATTGCCGTGCCAGGCGACTACATCCAGCGGCGAATGACCGATGGCCGCGCGCCACAGATGTCCCTGGAACTTGGCGATCAACTCGAAATCCTGTCCAACGGCCGCCCCATCGATATCCTCGAACGCGGCGTTCGGGGTGAGGAAATCGCGCGCATTGGCTAGGCCGTTGCTGCCGATCGGACCCAGATCGGGCAGACGCAGGAAGGCACCGAAGTTCTCGCAGACATAACCGCGCGCGAGACCATCCGGCAGCGACACCCGGAAACGGATGCCGCGCGGAATCACCGCGATCTCCTGCGGCGCGATATCGATCACACCCAGCTCGGTGTCCAGCTTCAGGCGGCCGTGCTGCGGCACGATCAGCATTTCGGCATCGGCGTTGTAGAAGAATCGACCCTGCATGTCGCGATTGGCGGCGTACACATGGATGCCGACGCCGGACATCGTTGCCGGCGAGCCGTTGCCACCCATCGTGAACAGGCCGTCGATGAAATCGACCGGCGCCGCCGCGGCATCACTGCCGGGCTGTGGCAGCGGATTCCAGCGCAGTTGATCCGGCGTCACCGGACCATCGCCGAAATCGCTGTGGAAACAGCTGTCGAAGCCCGGATGCGCATGCGGCACGAAACCGCCATGCATCGCCGCCGGACGGATGCGATACAGCCAACTGCGGCGGTTCTGGTGGCGCGGCGCGGTGAATGCGGTGCCGCTGATCTGCTCGGCGTACAGCCCGTGCGCCACCCGCTGCGGCGAATTACGGCCGACAGGCAGCGTATCGGCGATCGCTTCGCTGGCGAATTCGTTGCCGAAACCGGATTGGTAGCCGTTGGATTTCAGAGTGGATGACATGGCGCTGGCCTTTGATTTCAAAGCCCCTCTCCCGTCGGGAGAGGGGTTGGGGAGAGGGTACGGTCGCTGATGGCGTTCCAGATCGCGTCGAGCACTGCTTCTGTCTGGATCAAGGCATCGTTATCCCAGAAACGCAGGATGTGCCAACCTTGTGACTCGAGATAGCTTGTTCTGGCTGCATCAACTTTTTCGCAATGCTGAGCCCCATCAAGCTCAATGATCAGCCGCGCACTGATGCAGCAGAAATCGGCGATGTACGGCGGAACCGGATGCTGGCGGCGGAACTTCACTCGATCAAATCTTGCAGCGCGAAAGTGTTGCCATAGCTTTCTTTCGGCATCCGTCATATCGCGGCGGAGTTTTCGCGCGTTGCGCAGCGTTACCGTCGGTAGCGGTGGTTTGATCATCGTCACTTCGCCGGACCCTCTCCCCAACCCCTCTCCCGACGGGAAAGGGGCTTAACTCGTGCTCAGAGGAACCCGCGCTTCATCTGGTCGCGCTCGATGCTCTCGAACAGCGCCTTGAAGTTGCCTTCGCCGAAACCTTCGTTGCCCTTGCGCTGGATGATCTCGAAGAAGATCGGGCCGATCGCGTTCAGGGTGAAGATCTGCAGCAGTTTACGCTGTTTGGTCTCTTCGTCGGCATCGATCAGGATCTTGTTGCTGCGCAGCCGCTCCAAGTCCTCGCCATGTTCCGGCACGCGCTGGTCGATGACGTCGAAATAAGTCTCCGGCGTATCCAGGAACTCGATGCCGGCCGCACGCATCGCTTCGACCGTCGCATAGATATCGTCGGAAAAACACGCGATATGCTGAATGCCTTCGCCGTTGTACTGCTGCAGGTATTCGTTGATCTGCGACTTCGGATCGGACGACTCGTTTAGCGGAATGCGGACGATGCCGTCAGGAGCGGTCATTGCCTTGGACAGCAGGCCGGTCTTCGCGCCCTTGATGTCGAAATAGCGGATCTCGCGGAAGTTGAACAGGCGCTCGTAGTAGTTAGACCACTTGTCCATATTGCCGAAATACAAATTATGGGTGAGGTGATCGATGAAGGTCAGCCCCAGCCCCTTGGGCATCATCTCCGCGCCCGGCAGCCATTCGTAGTCCGGATCGTGGATGGTGCCCTTGTCGTCGTAACGATCGACGATATACAGCATGCAGCCGCCGATGCCTTCGATCACCGGCGCGGCGACGGCCTTGGTCAACTCTTTGTTGGTGATCGGTGTGGCGCCGTTCTTCAGCGCCTGCACGCGCACCCATTCGGCCAGCTTGTTGACGCGGATCGCAAAACCGCAGGCGCTGGGGCCGTGCTGGGCAGCGAAGTCCGCGGCGAAGGAATCGGGATCCTCGTTGATCAGGAACGTGCAGTCGCCCTGGCGATAGGTGCTGATCGCGCGGGTCTTGTGACGCGCCACCATCGTGAAGCCCATCCTGCGGAAGTAATCGTGCAGCTGCTGCGCCTGCCCCGGAGGCGCGGCGAATTCGACGAACTCGAAGCCATCGATGCCCATGGGATTTTCAAAGGTGGTGACCTGCATGCCGGTGGTGGGCTGTGCGCTCATGGACGTGCTTCCTGATGACGGAACGATCGGATGACGGGATGATGCCGGGGCGCTGCGCGTGCGTGCGTGCCTCTTGCTGCAAGCGGCGAGTCGCGAATATAGTTTCAGCTGAAACCATTTGCAAGCCAGCCACACCGATGCCCTTCCTCACCGAGCCCGACGTCATGCCCGATACGCACGCGCAGCTGGATCATGCCGAATTGGATCAGGCCCAGCTGGATCACGCTCAGCTGGATCACGCCGAATTGGATCAGGCCCAGCTGGATCACGCTCAGCTGGATCACGCCCAGTTGGACCACGCCCAGTTGGATCTGGAGCACTTCCTGCCCTACCGGCTGAGCGTGCTGTCGAACCGGATCAGCCAGATCATCGCCAGCACCTATGCTGGGCGCTTCGGGATCGGCATCACCGAGTGGCGGGTGATCGCGGTGCTGGGCCGTCATACCGGCCTGTCCGCAAACGGGCTGGCTGAGCGCACCGCGATGGACAAGGTCGCGGTGAGTCGTGCGCTGGCGCGGCTGCTGGAACGCGGACTGGTGCAGCGCGACACCCACGGCGACGACCGCCGGCGCTCGGTGCTGGAACTGAGCGAAGCGGGCTATCGCATCTACGACGAAGTGGTGCCGTTGGCCTTGGAGCGCGAACGCATGCTGCTGGCGCATTTCAGCGACGAAGACAAACGGCAGCTCGACGCTCTGCTGGAAAAACTGGGCAAAGGTCTGAACGATCTGGCCGACGCTGCGGACGCGGCATAGCCGCGGCATCGTCGGCGAAAAAAACGA